>SFPH01000086.1 GCA_004552115.1 Bacteroidales bacterium | reverse complement strand
ATTCCTCGATCTCAAGCCGATCTCCATCGAGTGCAACCTCACCAACGCCCTCAGCAAGCAGAACATCCGCGTGGACGTGCCTTGCCGCTTCACCGTCGGAATTTCCACCGAACCTGAGAATATGACCAATGCCGCCGAGCGTCTCCTCGGCCTCAGCATTGACAATATCCAGAACATCGCCACCGACATTCTCTTCGGCCAGCTCCGTCTCGTGATTGCGACTATGGACATCGAGGAGATCAACTCCGACCGCGACAAGTTCCTGGCCAATGTCAGCACCAATGTCGAGGCTGAGCTCCGCAAAATCGGCCTGAAGCTCATCAATGTGAACGTGACCGATATCCGGGACGAGTCCGGCTACATCGAGGCTCTCGGTAAGGAGGCTGCCGCCAAGGCCATCAACGATGCCAAGAAGAGCGTTGCAGAGCAGAACCGTTTCGGTGAAATCGGAAAGGCCGAGGCTGACAGGGACAAGGATATCCGAATCGCCGAGACCCAGAGGGATACCCGTATCTGCACCGCTGACGCCAATGCCAAGGCGGTTGAAGGAGAGAACAATTCCAAGATTGCCATTGCCAATTCCGATGCAATCCGCAGGGAGAAGGAGGCCGAGGCCGCAAGAATTGCCGTAGCTGCGGAGAAAGTCCAGGCAGCGAAGGCATTGGAGGAGGCATACAAGTCCGAGCGCGACGCCGAGGCAGCCCGTGCCGAAAGGGAGAAGGCTACCCAGACCGCCAATGTTGTGGTGCCTGCCGAGATCGAGAAGGAGAAGGCCATCATCGATGCCGAGGCAGAGGCCGAGAAAATCCGCAGAATGGCCAAGGGTGAGGCTGACGCAATCTATGCCAAGATGGATGCTCAGGCGAGAGGTATGCTGGAGATTCTGTCCAAGCAGGCCCAGGGTTTCAACCAGCTCGTTTCCGCTGCCGCAGGAGACCCTCAGAAGGCCGTGCTCATGCTCATTGCCGACAAGCTTCCTGAACTCGTCAAGACCCAGGTGGAGGCTGTCAAGGGCATAAAGATCGACAAGGTGACCGTATGGGACGGAAACGGAGCCGACGGCAAGACCGCCACTTCCAACTTCATTTCCAACATGATGAAGTCCGTTCCGCCGCTTGAGGATCTTTTCAACATGGCCGGAATGAGCCTTCCGGGATATCTCAAGGGCAATGAAGCCGCACCGGAGGCCGCCGAAAGTGAAACTCCAACTGAACATTGATGCCTATAATAGTTAATGTAGATGTGATGCTCGCCCGTCGCAAGATGTCATCGGGCGAGCTTGCCGAAAGAATCGGAATCTCCCCCACCAACCTTTCCATACTGAAGACCGGGAAGGCCAAGGCGGTGAGATTCACGACTCTCGATGCGATTTGCAAGGCTCTTGACTGCCAGCCTGGTGATATTCTCGAGTACAGGCCCGACAATAATGGATGATTCCGTGCAAGATTTCCGGAAATGTGCATTTAGTACTGTGGAGCCGGCTCCGGCACGGCGCCGGACAGGGGCACATGAACAAAAATCTTATGAAAATGAAAAGAACAGCACTTTGGATTGCAGTCATTTCCTGCATTATGACAATGATTTCCTGCGGAACGGGCAAGAAGGCGCTGACCTCAGCCGATATTGACGGGCAGTGGACCATAACCGAGGCAATGGGTCAGGCCGTGACCGGAAACGAGGGCAATGTCCCTTCCATCAACTTCAACATTGCCGAGAAGAGTGTGAGCGGCACCACAGGATGCAACAGCTTCATGGGCGGTTTCACATTGGGCGAGAACAATGAGGTATCCTTCTCCCCTCTCGCCGCAACGAAGATGATGTGCCGGGACATGAAAGCGGAAATGCTTATTTTCCAGGCTGCCGAGGCCGCCAGAACCGCAAGGAAAGACAATGAGGATCTGGTCTTCTGCTCGGAAGACGGCAATGTCGTCCTGAGAATGACCAGATAATCTCAGACACAGACCAGGCAAATCTGGTTTTTCACAAAAATTAATTTCTCACAGCCGCGGAATCCTGACCGGTTTCCGCGGTTTTCTTTACTGCGTCAATGAGCTCTGCCCTGCTTCCCGGAATCTCATCCAGGGCGAAGTATGCGTGGTAGAGATTGCCCTTCTCGCAGACGAAGACCCTCACGCCTGAAGGTGCCGCTCCGAGAGGCTTGCCCGTAGCGCTGGTGGTGATGTAAGGGATTTCCCCGTCAGCAGTCACGTAATTGTCGTGCTTGTGTCCGCAGATGACGGCCTTGACCCCTGCCTTCCTGAACAGCTCCGTGTAATATGTCCTGGTTTCAGGCTTGATATTGAAATACTCCTCCGGTTCATCCGCTGATTTCAGGAAAAACGGATGATGGGCAAGGACCAGCGTCATCTCCCCCTTCTTTCCTTTCGCAAGTTCACCCTCGAGCCAGGCCTTCTGCTCCAGATCGGCCTCGGAGCCCTCTACATATTTGTAAAGATTGCTGTCAATGCCTATGAGACGGACATTGCCTATTTTCTCGCTGAACCTGTCCGCTCCGATGTACTTTTCCCAATAAGTCAGATCAACCCTGCCTTCCTTTCCGTGCACATCGTGGTTTCCGGGCAGGCTCAACTGCCTGATTTCCGGATTGATTGTGGAGGCAATGCCGAGAAAGCCCTCCCACTGAAGGCTGTCCTTGTGGTCGTGCACGATATCGCCGGTGTAGATGACGGCATCCGGGCTGGTGGCATTGATGGCCTCGACAGCCTTGGTGAACGTTCCTGTCTCATAGACGAAGTCGGCGTTCTTCGCATAGAAGCCGAACTGAGGGTCTGAAACCTGGTAGAGAACGATGGTATCGTCATTGCTGCAGGCTGTGAGAGCAAGCAGTGCCACTGCGGCAAACTTCATTATGTGATTCATACTTGTACTTTAGTTTCTACAAATATATTCATTTTTGACGAGATATTGGGAATAGATAATCGCATGTTTTATTCTCCTTCTCCGTTCCGGTTCATCACCGCAGGGGAAGGAAATCTGCAAGCTGAATTGGCAGGGCGGTTATCACCCGGGATTCGGGAAGGTGGAAGCAATGAAGAAGACGGCATCTGGAGGCTGTCCCCGGCATATGACATTACGTTTACAGTGAATTATAAGAACTCATTCATTGGAGACAGGCACGCAATGTCATTTATGGATCTCCTTCCAACATACCACGTCTGAAAAATGCGCTCATAGGAAAAGAATTGATTGAACTCAGCGGAAAAGGGATAATAATCGGCGACCCTGTCCTCCGTCTCTGGCTCAAAAAGATAATGGTCTTTTGATCCCGATCAGTTACAGAATTCGCTTCAAGACACGGGATTCCGGAAAGGACTGCAAGGAATGGAACAATGCTCCCGGTTATCTAATCGACACCTGCCTCACAGCCCAGGACAATTACAAGGCCCGGCTGGAGTACTTCAGAATCAAGCAATAGGCTTTGCAATCAGGCCTTTCTTTTCGAGCCAGAGGACAAAGAACTTGTCATATAGAGAATACACGCCCTTGTCCTCTGTCAGGAAATCCTTGTCGAGAAGGCCCTTGAGGGCTGCGCTTACGCTGCTGGTAGATAGAAGTGAATATTTCTTTACGAACTTTCCGCCCTTGATTTGCTTGGCTTTACGTTCAGAAGCAATTGCAAGAAGCAAATCTCTTTGTTTTACCGGCATTTGATACAACAAGGACTCATAGCTGTCCGATGACAGCCTTACTATGAAATCCACAGCTCCCTCAATCATACAGACACCGCATCTGCCACCTTCATCCGTTTTGGAGAACAAGATATTGAGTACCCGGTGAATGTAACTCGTCACCCCGTCGAACTGTTCATATAGGGCAGCGACCACTTCAGGGTCCAGTTCTTTTCCATTCTGCTCGAACTTTTCCACGGCGAATTCAGTGTACTTGTCAAGCGGGAGAGGCTGGAGATTGATTATTGTCACACTTTGATAGAATGGTCTTGACGGAGAGGTGAAGATCCCGTTCATCAAGTGCCGCTGACTTCCCGAGAAGATGAAATGAGCATTGGTGGTTTTCTGAACGTATGTCCGAATAGTAGCCTCGACCGTTGACTCAGGATATTTGGCAATCTGCTGAAACTCATCAATAGCCACAATGCAGGGCTTGTCCGCATTCTGGAGGTAAGTAAAAATCTCGTCCAATGTAGCCGCCGGGTTTCTAATCTCACCAAGGCCTACACTCCAGCTCGGCTGACCGTTAATATCGAAGGATATTTCAGCACGCAGAGAATTGACCGCAGAGAGGAATACCTCCCATACCGCCTTCCCTTTTGGCTTCAATGTATCCAGAACGGCTTTCCCCAACAGATTGACAAAATCGCTTAAAGATTTGGAAGCATAAACATCCACCAGAAAACAATAATAGTCGTTCCTGAATTCATCACAATCGAAGACGTGGTTAATCAACTCAGTCTTGCCGAGTCTCCTCGGTGATATTAATGCTAAATTGTTTTCATTCCCAAGCAAGTTCCTCAGATCTGCCGTCTCAGTCACCCTGTCGCAGAAATAATCCGCACCGGCATAACCATTTGTCACAAAAGGATTTCTCATTGTCTTGATATCTTTTGTGCAAATATAATCAAAAAAATAGATATTACTATTTTATAGTAGTCATAAAATGACAATCATAAAATAGTAGTGGCCAGACGTAGGGGGAATGGCAGTAGTGGGCCGGCACCGCACCTGCTAAAGGCTACAGAAGGATGTCCTCCAGCACCAGCTTAGGGACATAGTGCACCCCGTCCTTGTCGTAGTAGGCCAGGAAGCCGGGAGCGGGATGGCCGGATTCGTCGAGAGGGGCGTCGGCCAATGAGACCGGCTTGAGAAAGGCGCTCTGGTCCGCCTTGCCCACTGCCAGAAAGACCAGGGGATGGAGGCCGGCAATGGAGGCGGCGCGGGCCGGGTCGCCGGCGGAATATGCCTCGGCAAGCTCCTCGGGCGTGTTGCGGCCTATCATAAGGCAGTTGTAGCCCAGTTCCACGGCCTTCAGGGACATGCTCTGGAGAGAGATGCCGAGGTCGATGTCAATGAAGCGGCCTTCCGGCAAGGTGCTGAAAACCACAATGAAGGAGGATGGCGGGATGCGCCAGTCCTGGCCGTGGACATAGAGGTCACGGAGACGCCCGTATGCCGCCGGGTCATCCTCTTTC
>SFPH01000085.1 GCA_004552115.1 Bacteroidales bacterium | reverse complement strand
ATGCCCCAGTGCAGGAGCGCTGCCGAATACAAGCCAACCGTCCGAATACATTGCCAGAGTGTCGGATGAGGCGAAAAGCTTGCCGAAAAGCAGGCCGGGAAAGGAAGCGAAATCCGTGCGGAGAATCTCGCCATCAAATTTCCTGTACTCCGCCCCGTGCTGGAAAAGAAGTTCCGGAGACGGATTGGACACCTTCAGGGCTATTGCCGGAACAATGGAATCACCGACAGGTACTCCGGCCACTGACACTTCCCTGATGCCAAGGCTGTCTGCCCAGCTTTCAGGGTCACTTCCGGTCTGCCTCCTGGCAAGGGTGGACAGATATTTATAGTCCTTGAGACCGCCGGATGCATCCAGATACCTTCTGTATGCCGCAATATAGGCTTTGAAATCAGATATTGACAATGCCGAGGCCCAGGCTGAACAATCAGGCAGGAATGAGAATGCCGAAATCGGCTCAGGCTTCAAATCCGTGAACACATTTGCATAATCCGAAGCCAGGCCTGTGCTGCAGGAAGCTCCGGAAAGGCTGACATTGCCATTGTCCGGATTGTCGACAGAAGCCCCGCTCCAGCTCGAATAACCCGACAGGAAACCCGCAGCAGTCCTGTATTGCCCTGATAGAAAGCAGGATGACAGCCTCTTTGAATAATTATGGTCGAAATAAAAGACATAATCCCCCTGAATGTCGGAAGCCAATGCGGCAAAGTCCCTGTTGTCAAGGATCGATGAGCCACTGTCGATATGTCTTTCAGCGGAGTGGACGAGAGATTCCGAAGGAGAGGCCAGCAAGATGCAACCGCCATCGAACTGCGTCTCATCCGAGCGCTCAGCCTGCCTGAAAGCCAGATAGACGGAATTTGCCGAGGCCAGTGCCCGGAGACTGTCAGCAGCCGATGCGATGTCATCCATGTTCCGGCCTGCCCTGCAGCAGAGGAGGGGAATTGCCTTGCCGCTGAAATGCAGCGAAATGCAGAAAGGCGAGTTTCTTGCCGGACCAAGATCCCTGCCCGAAGTACGGGAGGCCAGCATTGAAATGAATGTCCTGAAGGAATCTGAATCGCCGGACAGCACTTTGCCGAACACGTATGAGCTGTCAGCCGCGATACCCAGTCCCCTGCCTAGATTCCGGCCTGAAAAAACCAGGGCGGCGTCAGAGGGCACGGCGTTGAGCACAGGATGCGCCGAAGAGGCCCGGGAGCGGAGAATCTCATAGGAAATCTCCTCCCCGCCTCCTTCATCGGAATATAAAGTCGCCACAGCCGCAATAAGCCCCAAAAACAGGACGCACAGAGCTGCAACACAATAAATTAATGCTTTCCTGCTCATATTTCACCAAATAGAGAATGTGGCAAAGTTTACATTTATGTGGCGAAACACACACAACGCAAATATACATAAATATTTGGCAAAGGATGAAGGCAAAGAATCATCGTGCTACCTTTTAGATAGCAAAAAGTGTAAATATGTCGAATGATTCGACCTTTTGAATAAAATATTATCCTAAAAGCTATAAAAACGCAATCAGATTCTGCGCGTGGAGATTCCTGGAAGAATGGACTCCAATTCTGCCAGAATATCATTGACATCGGTGCGGACACGCATTACCAGCAGCAGGGTGTCATCGCCCGCAATCGTGCCCATCAGCTTATGGGAAAGCGAATTGTCAACCAGGGAGCCTATCATGTTGGCATAGCCGGGATTGGTCTTCATCACGCACATCTGCCCCGAAAACTCGATGCTCTTGACTCCGGACACGGTATCAGACCCGTAAGAGACAGGATGACTGGTAATCAGATCGTTCATCAGTCTCATTTCCGGAAGTACATAATAATAACCCCCGACCCCATCAGGAGTCTTGGAAACTTTAAGAATCTTGAGATCCCGTGACAATGTCGCCTGAGTTATCGAATAGCCCTCATCCGAGAGCTTGTCGAGAATAGCATCCTGATTATTGACTTTATTTGAAGCAATAATCTCCCTGATTTTCTTTAATCGGTCTTGTTTCGGTTGCATAGTTTCAGTATAATCATTCAACAATCTGCAAATTTATTCAATAAAAATAAAAAGTCAAAGAAAATCAGAAAAAATTCATATATTTGAAAAGAAAAAGAATAAATATGAAAAACAGTCTCGCAATCATCTTGACATTCATCGGACTTTCGTTGACCGTATCAGCCTCAGACCTGCCTGAAACCGTACTTGTGACAGGTCAGGAACAGCACGTTCAGGGCATCGCCTACGACAGTGCCGAAAACTGCATGTACATGTCATTCACGAGCCGTTTCGTAAAGACTGACATGCAGGGCAACATCCTCGCCTCTATCGACAGGATACAGGGACATCTCGGAGCAATGACATTCAACCCTGAGACCAGGAAAGTATATGCCTCGCTCGAATGCAAGGACGACGAAATCGGAGCAGGAATAGCAAAGACCCTCAATGTCAATACCGTAAGCCGTGCCGACAGCAGGTTCTTCATTGCCATAATCGATGTGGATCGTCTCGAGGGCATCGGAATGGATCCGGAAGGCAATGAAGTTCTCAGGACAGTCTGCATCAAGAAGGCCGTTGAGGATTATGCATTCCGCAGCAAATCGGGAGATTTCGAGCACCGTTACGGATGCTCCGGCATCGACGGGGTAACCATAGGACCGGCAATAGGCAAGCCGGAAGCGGCAAGGTACGGGAGGCGCAGCGCTGGAAAGCCGGCGGCTGATGAGAAATATCTCTACGTGGGATACGGAATCTACGGCGATACAGACAGAACTGACAACGACTACCAGGTCATACACAGATACAGCCTGAAGGAACTTGAGAAATACGCCAGACCTGTAATCTTCGGCGAGACGCATCATGATGGCCCGGAAAAGCCGGAAAAAGAATACTTCCTCCGCACCGGAAACACAAACTACGGTATCCAGAACTTCGCCTACGACGAATACACGGACTGCTTCTTCCTGGCCGTGTACAATGGCAGGAAAGCGGATTTCCCGAACTACAGCCTGTTCGCCTTCAAGGCATTGCAGCAGCCGTTCAAGGCTGCCCTCACAGGCGGAAGGGACAAGAAAAAAGTACTCCAGCTGAGTCTGGTAAAACCAGAGGAGCCATATTTCATCAACCCGTCAGTGGACGAGACGACAGGAATCACAGGCTGGCGGTTCAGATGGGGATCGACCGGACTCTGCCCTCTCGGAAGGGGCCTGTGGTACATCTCGGAGAACGGAAAGGACAGGGAGACTGGCAAGGAATATTGCAGAGCACGGCTCTACCGGTGGAGCACAAAACCGGGAGAAGCCTTTGTCCCTGCGGAATAGTCCATCAATATCTGTTTCAGCTCCCCGTATGAAGGCATATCCTTGTCCGAGAAAGTGCGGACAATTCTGGCATTGCTGTCTGAAACATATATCCGGGGAATCACGGACGGAGCGAAAAGGCTGTATATCTGCCGGTCAGGCTGAGGTGAGAAAGGCATGGTAATACCGTTGGCGGCCCACCAGGATGATATGGAGGCCTCGTCCTCGGCCCTGCTGACAAGAAGGAAGAATACTCCCTCGACATCATCGTAGAGCTGCTGGATTACCGGAAGTTCCTGCCGGCAGTCGGCGCAGCCGGTATTGAAGAAGACGATGCAGGAAACTCCGCCCTTGAGATCATCCGGCACACAGACTGTACTGCCATCATTCATTACGGCCTGAAATTCAGGGAGTTTATCCCCCACCGCCAGTCCTTCCGAACCGTTCCGCCGGTCTCTTACACAGGAGATGGACATAATGCCCGTAAAGAATGCCGCAGCGAGCATCAACATTGTTTCTCTTTTCATCACGCAATTATTATTGACACACAAATATAGAAAAGAAAGGGCATCGGCGCATTGGCAATTTGGATTTTTTGCGTAATTTCGTGCGCTGCCAGGTTCCGCACCCCGTGGAGCCGACCTTGAGAATGCGCTTCAAATAACGAGAAATTGTAATGGAAGAGTTCAACAACAGTCCCGAGCCCCTCATCTCGTTCCGGGATGCGGACATAATGAATACGGAATCCGCCGTCATCTACGGTCTCAATCTGAACGTATACCGCGGGGATATGGTATATATAGTCGGGAAAGTGGGGACAGGCAAGACATCCATCATAAGAACCCTCATTGCCGAGAACAAGCTGGGAAAAGGAAGCTGCAGGATTTGCGGATATGAGGTCAACGGCATAAAGGACAGGGACATACCTTACCTCCGCAGAAAAGTCGGAGTGGTATTCCAGGACTTCCAGCTTCTTATGGACAGGAGCGTGGAAGAGAATCTCGAGTTCGTCCTCAAGGCCACTGGATGGAAGGACAGGGAGCTGGCAGGCAAGAGAATACAGGAGGTTCTCGAGAGTGTCGGGATGACACACAAGGCCCATAAGATGCCTCACCAGCTTTCCGGAGGAGAGCAGCAGAGAATCGCAATCGCAAGGTCACTGCTGAACGAGCCGGAAGTCATTCTGGCAGACGAGCCTACAGGCAATCTTGACAGCGATACGGCCGACGGCATCCTCAGGCTCCTGACCGGAATCAACAAGGAGAAGGGAACGGCCATCGTGATGGTCACCCACAATCAGTCAATTTACGAAAAATATCCCGGAAGGGTACTTGTCTGCAGGGACGAGGCCTGCATTGAAATGAAATGACGAGGAAAGAAAGATACGAAGGCATTGTGTCCTGGTTCGAGGAGAACATGCCGGTTGCGGAGACGGAACTGCACTTCGGAAGTCCGTTCCAGCTCCTCGTTGCAGTCATTCTTTCCGCACAGTGCACTGACAGGAGGGTCAACATGACTACCCCGGCCCTGTTCGAAGCCTACCCCACACCGGAAAAGATGGCTGCCGCCGGCTTCGACGACCTCTTTCCTTACGTCAGGAGCATATCCTACCCTAACAGCAAGACAAGGCATCTGCTGGATATGGCAGCCCAGCTGATGGAAAGATTCGGAGGGGAGGTGCCGTCAGGAATTGACGAGCTGATGAGTCTGCCGGGAGTGGGAAGAAAGACCGCAGACGGCAAGACTCCGGAGGCGGTGGAGAAGGATCTGGAATCGCATATCCCGGAGAACCGGAGGGCCAGGGCCCATCACTGGCTGATTCTCCAGGGCAGGTATGTATGCACAGCGCGCAAGCCATCCTGCGCGGAATGCGGGCTGAAGAGCTGGTGCCGCGAATATCAGAACAATGATAAAATAAATGGAAAACAAAAGAATCTTGATTGTGGATGACGAAAGCGACATCTGCGAGATCCTCAGGTACAATCTGGAAAAGGCCGGATACACGGCCGACATAAGCCTTTCGGCCGAGGACGCCCTTCTGCGCGGGCTTTCATCCTACGACCTCATCCTTCTGGACGTGATGATGGAAGGCATTTCCGGATTCCAGCTGGCCGAAATGATGAAGAAGAATCCCGGGACGGCATCGATTCCCGTCATTTTCATAACGGCCAAGGACAGGGAGGAGGACGTGGTGCACGGCCTCGAGACAGGAGCCTACGACTATATCAGGAAACCGTTCTCAGTGAAGGAGGTAGTGCTCAGGGTAGGTTCCGTATTCAGGAAGGTCGCGAACCAGTCGGAAAGGACTGACACCATCACCCACGGCTGCCTCAGCATCGACACAAACAGCAAGAAGGCCTTCATCGACGGGAAAGGGGTGGATCTTACAAGGAATGAATTCGAGATTCTCCTGCTCCTTGCCTCCAATCCGGGCACGGTATATTCCAGGGAAGAAATCCTGAAGAAGGTCTGGCCCGAGGACGTGATTGTCATAGGAAGGACTGTCGATGTCAACATTACACATCTCAGGAAAAAGCTTGGAGATACGGCCGGGAAATGGGTGACCACCCGCCACGGATACGGATATTGCTTTGAAATCCAATGAAAAAGACGGCTGCAGTCACCTCCCTGGGAAAGAATCTGATGATTACGGTAACATTGCTGTTCGCATTGTTTGCCGGAACCTTCATCATTTTCCAGTACTCCAGGGAGAGGTCTTACCGCATTAACCTGATTGACACCAAGCTGCAGGGATTCAACAACGATATCCGCATACTTGCCTCGAAACAGGACACCGCCGGATACCGGGAAATCGCCGTGCGGGAGGATGTCAGGGTGACTGTCCTGGACAATGCCGGCAGGGTCAGGTACGACAGCATGGCCGGTGAAACGGGGAGCCTGCCGGATCATTCCGGGAGGAAGGAAATCCGGGAAGCCATGGAGACCGGAAGGGGCTTCAGCCTGAAACGTGAATCGGAGACAGTCGGCGGACTCTGGCTTTATTCGGCGACAGCTTATCCCGAAGACGGAATCATCGTAAGGACAGCCCACAAATACGATGTAAACCTAGCGAACATGCTGGTTTCCGACAAGGGATACCTGTGGACAGCAATCCTGCTTTCAATCATCCTGACGACGAGCTGGGTGGCATTTCCTCCGAGATAGTGCATCTGTACGCCAAGCTTCAGAACAGCGAGGACGACAAGACCAGGCTCAAGAGGCAGCTGACCCAGAATGCCGCCCACGAGCTCAGGACACCTGTCAGCAGCATCAGAGGATATATCGAAACCGTTCTGGACAATCCGGACATGGACCGGAAGACAATGCAGGGATTCCTGGAGCGCTGCCGCGCGCAATGCGAAAGGCTCGGCAGGCTGACGGACGACATCACCACATTGGCCAGAATCGAAGAGGCCGGCACATCTTTCGAGATGGAGACACTGGACATCAAGGAAATGCTGGAGGAACTTGCAGGAGACGCATCTTCAAAACTGCAGGAAAAGAAGATGAGGTTACTCATTCTGATCAGCCCCGGAACTCTCGTGAGCGGCAACCGCCACCTCGTCCAATCCATATTCAGCAATCTGATTGACAATGCCATAGCTTACGCCGGAGAGGGCACCTCCATCACTGTCCAATGCCGCAATCAGGACAGGGAATGGAACCATTTCATCTTCAACGACAACGGTTCCGGTGTCCCGGAAGAGAATCTTGGCCATCTCTTCGAACGGTTCTACAGGGTGGACAAGGGACGGTCGAGAAAATCTGGAGGCACCGGGCTCGGACTGTCAATCGTAAAGAACGCCGTAATGCTCCACGGCGGCAGGATAAGTGTCAGGAACGGAGAAAGCGGCGGTCTGGAATTTGCATTCTCTCTTCCCCGCCCTAAGGAATCTTCAAAAAATCCGTAAAAGATGGAATTTCTGATTTTCTGCATCATAGCCGTAGCGCTGGCTGAAGTATATGTCTGGCATGCCCATATAAGACATCGCCGAATGGCATGGAAACTGGTTTACTGGATACCCTACGCATTCCTGCTCGCATCAATGGTATGGATGTCCTACTCGAAGATATCCATCTGGAAGATCTACACCCTGTCAGGCCTCATCATAGCCTTCTTCGCCCCGTTCACTGTATTCGCATTCTTCTCGTTCACAGGCAATTGCCTCCACAGATACACCAGATGGGGCAGAAAGGCGGGCATTGCCGCAGGCCTGGTCTTCGGGGCAATGACCCTGGCGGCCGGCATCACCGGCCTCACATACGGATGGAAGCACATTGTCGTCAGGGAAACGGAGATCCGGTCCGAACGTCTTCCGGAGTCATTCCGGGGATACCGCATCGCCCAGATCTCCGACCTGCACATAGGCACATACAGCTATGCCCCGGAGAAGGTAAGGGAAATAGTTGACAGCATCAATGCCCGCAGGCCGGACCTCATAGTCTTCACCGGAGACATCATCAACATTTATCCGGAAGAGCTCGTCCAGTTCACGGAGGAGCTGGACAGGCTGGAGGCACCGGATGGAGTCTATGCCATAATGGGGAACCACGACTACTGCGGTTATGCCGATTATACCCCTGAAGAGCAGGACAATGCGATATCGAGACTCCAGAATCTGGAGAAAGAGGCCGGTCTGGAACTCCTGCTCAACAGGAATGTCATCATCCACCGGGGAGCAGACAGCCTGGCCCTGATAGGCATCGAATATGCGGGACAGCCGCAATTCCCATGCAATGGAGACGTAAAGCTGGCCTCCGAAGGCCTTCCTGAAGGCATTTTCAAGATATTGCTGTCCCACGACCCGTCATTCTGGCACTCCGACATAATGCCTCAGGCCTCTGCGGACATAACGCTTTCGGGCCATACCCACGCAATGCAATGCCGCATCGGTCCCTTCTCCCCGTCGATGTTCCTGTTCGACGAATGGGGAGGGCTGTATGAGAAAAACGGGGTCAAGATTCATGTCAATACCGGAACAGGCAGCAACATCCCTTTCAGAATCGGGGCCTGGCCTCAGATCGACATACTGACACTCGAAGGCTGCGCAACAGAATCTTAACATTTCCCAAACATTCAAATAACACGATTTGCCGAAATTTGCTGCCTGAAACACAATAATTTATGGACAGCATCTATCTCGGTTTCACAGCCTTCCTCTTCGTTCTGGCCGTCTTCGACCTGATCTCCGGAGTCAGCAATGACGCGGTAAACTTCCTCAATTCCGCCATCGGAGCCCGCGTGGCCACATTCAAGACCATAATAATAGTGGCTGCGGCCGGCGTATTCCTCGGAGCCTCGATGAGCAACGGAATGATGGAGGTTGCAAGACACGGAGTCTTCCACCCGTCAATGTTCTCATTCCGGGAAGTGATGTTCATCTTCCTCGCGGTGATGATATCGGATGTCATTCTCCTGGACGTGTTCAACACCCTCGGCCTGCCGACATCCACGACAGTGTCAATGGTATTCGAACTCCTCGGAGGAACATTCGCGATGGCTCTGGTCAAGTCATTCTCGGACCAGGGAGTCAACATGATGGAGATGATGAACAC
>SFPH01000084.1 GCA_004552115.1 Bacteroidales bacterium | reverse complement strand
ATGATGACCTTGCCGGAATCCGCATCGGCACGGAGATAGAGCTGTCCCTCGGTAATGTAACCGGTGTTGTCAGGAACGGCGTGGGTGATGTCTCCGTCGTTGAGGGTGGTCACGGCAATGATGGTGATGGAGCCGCCTGAAGGCAGCTGCACGGCCTTCTCGTAAATCTTCGCAAGGTCGGAATACAATGAACCCGGCATCGAGTCCTTCGATGGAATCTGGTCCATTCGGTTGGACACGATACTCAATGCATCCGCATACAGGGTCATGTCCGTAAGGAGGACGAGCACCTTCTCATTCTTGTCAACTGCGAAGTACTCCGCTGCGGTCAATGCCATATCCGGAATCAGAAGCCTCTCGACAGGGGAGTCCTCGGTGGTATTCACGAAGGAGATGATCTTGTCAAGGGCGCCTGCCGACTCGAATGCGTGACGGAAGAAGAGATAGTCGTCATTGGAAAGGCCCATGCCGCCGAGGATAATCTTGTCCACGTCAGCCCTGAGGGCAACGTCGGACATCACCTGGTTGTAAGGCTGGTCCGGGTCGGCGAAGAAAGGAATCTTCTGTCCGGAGACGATGGTGTTGTTCAGGTCAATGCCGGCGATACCGGTAGGGATGAGCTCGGAAGGCTGCCTTCTCTTGTAAGGGTTCACGGACGGTCCGCCGATTTCCCTTTCCTCGCCTTCAACCTCAGGACCGCCGTCAATCGGCTTTCCGTATGCGTTGAAGAACCTTCCTGAGAGCTGCTCGCTCACCTTCAATGAAGGAGGGTTTCCGAGGAATGATACCTCTGCGTCAGTAGGGATGCCCTCGGTTCCGGCGAATACCTGGAGGGTAACGGCGTCACCCTTGGTCTTCACGACCTGGGCAAGACGGCCGCCCACCGTGGCGAGCTCGTCATTTGCAACTCCTGTCGCTTTCAGGCCCACTGTGGCCTTGGTTATGGCGTCGAGCTGTGTATATGTTCTTTGAAATGCCTTATTTGCCATATTTATCCAGAAGTTTAGATATTGTTTCCTTATATTTCTCGAATCCTTCGCTGTGGAATTCCGCATAGTTCATCTGGCGGAGATAGTTGATGAGCTCCTTGAAGAAGTTGCGGCACTCCTCGAAGTCCCTGAAGCCGTATTCAAGCTTGCAGATGTCGAGAATGAGATTGAGCATATATTTCTGACGCTCTACAGGACAGAGCCTGCTGGAGGAAGACGAAGTCGAGAAGCTCCGATTTCCAGAAAGTCTCGTGGTATCCGATCGGCACGCCGTCGTCTCCGAGAATGTTGATCTGCTCTGCCGCGTCGCGGCCCTGGCGGATGATGTTCTTGGCCTTGTTCACCTTCTCTACCCAGCCCGGTTCCATTTTGCCGTCGAGGAATTCCTTGATTTCAGGATACTCCAGATACTTGGAATAGGAGTCGATAGGGTTGACGGCAGGGTATCTCTTCTGGTCTGCGCGGTTCTGCTCAAGGGCGTAGAAGCAGCGTGCCGCCTTCTTGGTGGACTCGGTCACAGGCTCCTTGAGGTTACCTCCCGAAGGTGACACTGTTCCGATGAAGGTCACGGCACCGGTCTGTCCGTTGTTGAGGACTACCATTCCGGCCCTTGCATAGAAGTTCGAGATGATGGCCGAGAGGTCAACCGGGAATGCGTCAGCTCCAGGGAGCTCCTCCATACGGTTCGACATTTCCCTGAGGGCCTGTGCCCAGCGGGAAGTGGAGTCGGCCAGGAGAAGACATTTCAGGCCCATTGCCCTGTAGTACTCGCAGATTGTCATTGCGGTATATACGGATGCCTCACGGGCAGCCACAGGCATGTTTGAAGTGTTGCAGATGATGGTGGTTCTCTCCATCAGGTGGCGTCCCGTGTGCGGGTCGATGAGTTCAGGGAACTCGGTGAAGATTTCCACGACCTCGTTGGCACGCTCTCCGCAGGCTGCCATCACGATCACGTCGGCGTCACCCTGCTTGGCGATGGCGTGCTGGAGCACGGTCTTTCCGCATCCGAAAGGTCCCGGGATGAAGCCTGTACCGCCCTCGGCGATAGGGTTGAGGGTGTCGATTACCCTGACTCCGGTCTCCATTATCCTGTTCGGCCTTGGCTTCTCGACATAGTTCTTGATTGCTACCTTTGCAGGCCATTTCTGAACCATTGTCACGTTCACGTCCTCGCCTTCGGCATTGGTGAGTACCGCTACGGTATGGTCGATATTGTACTGTCCGGCCTCAGCCACTGACTTCACAGTATATTCTCCCTTGAATGAGAACGGCACCATGATCTTGTGAGGCAGCCAGCCTTCCTTGACCTCTCCGAGCCAGTCTGCGGCAATGACCTTGTCACCCGCCTTGGCAATCGGGGTGAAGTCCCAGAGTCTGTCGTGGTCCAGAGGCTGGGTATATTCACCTCTCTTGAGGAACACGCCTTCCATTGTGGCAAGGTTGTTCTGGAGACCGTCATAAACGCTGGACATCAGGCCAGGTCCGAGTGTCACCTCGAGCATCCTGCCCTCAAATTCCACGGCGTCTCCGTTCTTTAGTCCGCGGGTGCTTTCGAACACCTGCACGGAGGCATATCTGCCCTTCACCTTGATGACCTCGGCCAGAAGCTTCGTGTCACCCAAGGTAATGTAGCAGAGCTCATTCTCGGCCACCGGACCGTTTACCTCCACGGTCACGAGGTTCGAGACGATGCCCGTTACTTTTCCTGTTGTTTTCATTATCTTTCTGTGTTTTTATTATCACTTTGTCTGTTGGCGGCGGACTGTCCGGTTCAGGATACTGCCTTGTCGGCCGCCTCCCTGACCCCTGTGAAGGAGCCTCTCACTTCCTTGACGATGCGTGAGAACATTTCCCGTCCGGTTTCAGGATCGAGCCTGTTCCAGCGCATTGCAATATTGAGCTTCGCGATGAATCCGAGTATGGCGTCAATGTCGAAGTAGTCGAATGTCGTAAGACTCTCGATTTTCTCCCACATCAGATCGTCAATGCCCTTCTCCCGGCTGAGGATGTCTCCGCTTCCCAGCACGGCTCCCAGCCTGGCCTCCTCCTCGAACCCGTTCTCGTCCGTGAGAAAGATGTCCGTGCCGGCGGTCCTGCCGAGTTCCCTGTTGAGATATTCCACCTTGGCATTCCTAACGTTGAGGTCGAAGCGGAAATACTCCCTGAGGAATCTGTCCCTGTGCGACAATGCCCTGAGATAGAAATCTTTATTGAGATTCTCCGCAGCGAAGCCTTCCCTGAGGAAGTCAATGAGCTTCCGGTCGCTATCCGAGCATCCTTCGCGGAGCCAGTCCACAAAGGCGTCGCCTGACATTTCTCCAGTGTCTTTCCATTCCGGAGTGATGTCGGGAAGACTTGCGATGAGATATTCGTAGTTGTTCATTATGGGAATGGATTATTCTCCGAAGAGGAGTTTCTTGGCGGTAGGCCTCAGATACTCTGAGATAAGGCTCCTGAAGGTCTCGTCGGTGAGGCTGATGAAATAGCTTCCGTCCTTTGGACCGATTGTGAATCCGCCGGCGATCTTCTTGGAGAATGTGGCTGATACACCGGCTCCGAGAATGGTCGAGAGGTCCTTCTTCACGAAAGGCTCGAGGGCATCCTTGAGAGACTCCGGAAGCACGATACTGAGGTCTTTTGCCTCATCGGCGCTGAATCCGGCTGCCACGGCCTTGATGATTTCCCTGATGAAGGCATCTTCAGAGAGGGCCTTGCCCACGGCCTCGCCGCTCATCTTGAGGACAATGAGATCCTCGATGTCTTTCCTTGTGGCCTGAATGCTCTGGGAAGCAGCCATCTTCAGGTCGCCGTTGACCTTGGTCGCATAGTCCCTGGCGTCCTTCTCGGCTTTGGCCAGGATTTCGGCCGCCTGCTTCTTCGCCCCCGCGATGATTTCGTCCGCCTCGGTTCTTGCCTTGGCGAGAAGAGCCTCGCCCTCCTCCTTGCCCTTGGACAGGCCCTCGTTGTAGAGCTTGTCTGTCAGTTCTTGCAATCTGTTGTCCATTTATATTGAAAATTTAATCGTTTTTCATATACATTCTACAAATATACAATTATTTTTGATTTTTCCGCTTACGGATTGCAAAGTCTGTGCGATATGGATGTCCGAAAAGTGCCATTGTGATGTTTATTCGTGCTTTGCTTGCATTTGAGAGGGGGAATTGCTAAATTGCGGGGATAATTCAATTGCATCGGCTATGAAAAATTTCGGACTTGCCCTCGCCAGGACATTGGCGGAATCCCTCGGAGGCAGTCTCGCAATGGACGCCTCGCAGAAGGACAACTGCTTCGTGCTTTCACTCCCGATAGGGAATATAGGTGATGTATATGACCGGGTACAACACTCCTTCCTATTTCTTGAAAGTTTTCAAGAACAAATATGGGGCATTGCCCAAGGATTTCATGAAATGAATCATTGAACTATGACAAAACGCATTTTCCACCTGCTCTGCGGCCTTGCCGCCGCATTGGCCGGTTTTGCGGCCTCTATCTCAGTTTTTGCCGCCGGGAAGTCCGGTGGCCTGACAATCGCCGATCCCTACATTCTCTTCCACGGGGGACATTATTATGCCTACGGTACCGGCGGACCTGCTCCCTGGGGAGGAATATCATGTTTCGTGTCCGACGACCTGAATACATGGAGACTGGCTTCCCAGGCCCTGAATCCTGACGACAGCTATGGTGAGACCGGTTTCTGGGCTCCTGAAGTCTATCCGCTCAATGGGAGGTTCTACATGTTCTATACGGCACAGGAACATATCTGTGTGGCGGAGTCTGACAGTCCGGAAGGCCCTTTCATCCAGAAGGAGAAGAAACCTGTGAGGGAGGAGAAGAGCATTGACTCGTCCCTTTTCATCGACGAGGACGGCACTCCGTACATCTACTTCGTACGTTTCACCGGGGGCAATGTCATCTGGTGCGCGGAGATGAATCCGGACTTCCTCTCCATCAAGGAGGAGACGCTTCGTGAATGCATCAGGGTAGGCGAGCCTTGGGAACTGGCTCAGGATGTCAAGGCAAAGGTTGCCGAGGGTCCTTCAGTGTTCAGGCGCGGAGGACGCTACTATATGCTTTATTCCGCCAACCATTTCAAGAGCAGGGAGTACGGCGTGGGTCTTGCCGTGGCCGACAATCCTTTCGGACCTTGGAGGAAGAGCCGGTCCAATCCGGTTCTCCAGCACGCGGGAGGACTCCAGGGTACAGGCCACGGGGCTCCGTTCACCGACAGGGACGGCAATATGAGATACGTATTCCATTCCCATCTCAACGACAGCGTGGTGGCTCCTCGGGTACTGCACATCGCCGATATGAAGGTCCGCGGAAAGAAGGTTGTCATGGGAAAAGATTGCATGACTCCCGAATATGTACGGGGAGAGATGTATTCCAACCCGGTTTCTTTCGAGGCGATGCCGGACCCGTCCGTGGTCAAGGCTGACGACGGATGGTTCTATGCCTATGGCACAGCCCGCAATGTCTCGATAATGAGATCTCGTGACCTTGTGCATTGGGAGAGGGTAGGGACTGCATTCACGGATGAGACCCGGCCTTCATTCGAGCCGAAGGCCAATATCTGGGCTCCGGATGTGACCCGTGTCGGAGACAGATATGTCATGTATTATTCAATGTCGGTCTGGGGAGGGGAATGGACCTGCGGGATAGGCTGCGCTGTGGCAGACAGGCCTGAAGGACCTTTCGTCGACAAGGGCAAGCTGTTCAGGAGCAATGAAATAGGTGTCAAGAACAGCATTGACCCATTCTACATTGAGGAGAACGGACATAAATACCTTTTCTGGGGAAGTTTCAGGGGTATATATTGGATTGAACTCTCAGAGGACGGCTTCTCTGTCAAGCCTGGTGCCAAGCCTCAGCTGGTGGCCGGGACAGCATTCGAGGGAACATATATCCACAAACACGACGGGAAATATTACTACTTCGGTTCCGTGGGCACGTGCTGCGAAGGGGTCAAAAGTACCTACAGGACTGTCGTGGGCCGGTCGGACAGTCTTTTCGGACCTTATGTGGACAAGGAGGGCCGACCACTTCTGGAGAACAATTTCGAGGTGCTGATCCACGGCTACGGGAAGTATGTCGGGACTGGACACAATTCCGAGATTGTCCAGGACGCCGCCGGCAATGACTGGATGCTCTACCACTCTTTCATCGTTGACGGGCCGAAGGGACGCACGCTGATGATGGACAGGATCGAATGGAAGGACGGGTGGCCTTATGTCAAGGCCTCCAGGCCTTCATCCAAGGCACCCGTCCCGGTGATTGCACGCTGATGTCCAGTGATGGGCGATGTGTCATCACGGACAAGTTGTGATAATGGCGGATTATTCCGTGAAGAGATAGTTGTGCTCGAAGCGCTTGAAGCGGTATCTGTTCCGCGGAACGTGAAGAGATAGTTGTGCTCGAAGCGCTTGAAGCGGTATCTGTTCCGCGGAACCGGTATCGGGTCTTCAGTGGCGATTTCCCATTTCAGGAGTTCCTCAAGAAGGGACTCCTTGATTTTTCCATATTTCCGCGAGCCATATAGATTCCTCAGTTCGGAAGGGTCCTTTTCAAGATCATAGAGTTCTCCGTTGCCGAGCATGTCATAGACGAGTTTGTATCGTCCCATCCGGACCATTGCGATAGTGCCGTTCTTCACGAGGGTGGGCCACGACTATCTCGGCTTCGAGCACTTCAATGAAAGTGCGCTGATTTCCCGCGACGGCTGGAAGATAGTCCGTCCCGGAGTGAAGGCTGAGTGGGAGCTCTACAACCTCAACGAGGATCGCAGCGAGAAGCATAACATTGCGGATCAGCATCCTGAAATCCTTGCAAGGATGATTGAGGCTTACGACGAATGGACCAGGCGATGCATGGTCGTTCCTTATCCGGGGCAGAAGAAATAGCCGCCCGAAATACATTTGACAAGCCTTTCTTGTTTACCCGATAATTTTCATTAAATTTGGGGCGAATAAGAAAGGTTTTGTCATGAAAGGCTGTAAGCACACCAATATCGTAATTATGGCCGGTGGCATCGGAAGCCGTCTGTGGCCCGTGAGCACGCCGGAAATGCCGAAGCAGTTCATCGATCTGCTCGGCGTGGGAAAATCTCTTCTGCAACTCACCGTGGAACGCTTCCGCTCTGTCGCCGGCATTGCCGGAATGTGGGTTGTGACCTCTGAAAACTATGTCGATATCGTAAGGAAACAGCTGCCGGAAATGCCGGCTGACCATATTCTGGCCGAACCTGTGCCGCGCAATACTGCCCCGTGCATCGCCTATGCCTGCTGGAGGATAATGCGGGAGGACCCGGATGCCAATATTGTGGTCACCCCTTCGGACGCCATTGTCCTGAAGACTGAACTCTTCTCGGAAATCATCTCCAAGGCATTGGAATTCACGGCCTCATCCTCTTCCATAGTCACGGTAGGCATTCATCCGGACAGGCCGGAGACAGGCTACGGCTACATCTGCTCGTCCTCTAAAGAGGAGTGCAATGTTGTGAAAGTCAATGAGTTTAGAGAGAAACCTGACAGGGAGACCGCCGAACGCTATCTTGCTGCGGGCAATTATTTCTGGAATGCCGGAATCTTCGTCTGGTCGGTATCCACCATAGTGGACCAGATGCGCAGACATGCACCTCAGATTGCCGGAATGATGGATAAGATCGCCGGGACATTCGGCACGGAGGAGGAAAAGGCGGCTCTCGCCGAATTCTTCCCTCAATGCGACAAGATTTCCATTGACTATGCGGTGATGGAAAAATCGGATTCCATATATGTCATTTCCGCCGATCTCGGCTGGTCCGACCTTGGAAGCTGGACTTCCGCCGGGAGCCATATTGCGGAAGGTCCCGATGGCAACAGGGTCGTGGGCAATGATGTCAGGCTCATCGACAGCGAGGGCTGCATTGTGCATGTCGAGGAATGTAGAAAGGTGGTTGTCAAGGGCTTGAAGGATTATGTGGTAGCCTGTCGCGGAGGCAATCTGCTTGTATGCCCAGCCGCTGACGAACAGAAGATCAAGGATTATGCGGCGGATGCTCCGTCCAGATGACATCGCAATATGGAAAGACCCCATTACAAGACAGTTGTCATTTCTGACGTGCATCTCGGCGCTCCCCATTCCAAGGTGAGGGAAGTGTCGGAGTTCCTCAGCTCCGTCGATTGCGACAGGCTGATAATGAACGGTGACATAATCGACGGTTGGCAGCTGCACAACTCGGACGACAAATGGAATTCTTCTCATTCGGCATTCTTCCGTGTGATAATGAAAATGATGGAGAATCACTCCACCGAGGTCATATACGTCTCCGGAAACCACGATGATTTCCTGGACCCGATTGTCCCTTCCAAGCTCTTCAACATCAGTTTCGTGAGCGAGTACATCCTCAGGGAGGAGAAACATTCCTACGTTGTGATTCACGGCCACGCTTTCGACAGCATCACGGCCAGGTTCCGCTGGATATCCAGGCTCGGGGACATTGGATACAATCTCCTCCTGAAGTTCAACAACATGTGGAACCGCGCCAGAATGCGTCACGGAAAGGAGTATTACTCTTTCTCCAAGGTTATCAAGCACAAGGTAAAGCAGGCCGTATCGCTGATTTCCGGATTCGAGTCCGACCTTGAAGCGTTCGCCAGGGCCAGAGGCTGTGACGGAATAATCTGCGGGCATATCCACAATCCTGAGGACAAGATGCTCAAGGGCGGGATTCATTACCTCAATTCCGGAGACTGGGTCGAGTCCCTCTCCGCATTGGTCGAGGATTTCGACGGAAATTGGAGCATTCTCCGGTACAATGATTTCGTGAAACCGCAGCCATGAGGTATCTGTTCATCATACAAGGTGAGGGAAGGGGGCATCTGACACAGGCCATCACAATGGAAAAGATGCTGCTTTCCCGTGGTCACGATGTCGTCAGGATGCTTGTCGGAAAGAGCCCGTCAAGGACATTGCCGGCATTTTTCACCAATGGAGTCAAGGCTCCACTCGCATATTTCGAATCCGTCAATTTCGTGACGGCGGCATCGGACAAGAGACCGGATGCCCTGAAGACATTGCTTTTCAATGTTGCGATGTCGCCCAGGCTTATTCCTTCCTTATCATTGATACGCAATGAGATAAAGGAATCCAGGCCGGATGTGATAGTGAATTTCTACGAGCTGCTCGGTACCATTGTGCACGAGCTCTCGTACGGCGACATTCCGATGATATGCATCGGGCACCAGTTCCTTTTCCTGCACGAAGACTTCCATTTTCCGCTTATCGGCTACGAGAAGCACGTCGGTCTCAACCTCTTCAGCCGGGCAATAGCCAACGGGGCAGTGAAGCTGCTGGCATTGTCGTTCAGGAGAATGCCTGACGATGCGGAGCATAGAATCAGGGTGGTTCCGCCTCTCCTTCGCCCGGAAGTGCTGGCCTACAGGCAGAGTCCGGATTTCAGGAAGGGAGACTATATCCTGGGATATATTCTCAATGCAGGGTTTGCAGAGGAGGTGAAGGATTGGCATTCGAGGCATCCTGAGATACCTCTGCATTTCTTCTGGGACAACAAGGACGAGGCTCCGGTCAAGGTCATTGACCCGAATCTGAAATTCTACTATCTGGATGACAAGGAGTTCCTGCGCCAGATGGCAGGATGCCGGGCCTATGCTTCCACTGCCGGCTTCGAGTCCATCTGCGAGGCGATGTATCTGGGCAAGCCCCTGATGATGGTCCCTTCGCATACCGAGCAGAAATGCAATGCCTACGACGCCACACGTTTCGACGCTGCGGTCGAGGCTGAAAGATTTGACCTTGACATACTTCTGGATTTCGAGAAGAACCGTTTCCGGCCTGATCCGGATTTCCCTGACTGGGCCATGTCTGCGGGGGATATCATCGCCTCTGAACTGGAAAGCCTGTAAAATGAAAAATTGACCCTATATGAAGAAGATGAACCTGTTTGCCGGATTGTTTTCTATTCCTGCCCTTTTGCTGTTGGCCTCCTGCACAGGGCATTATTGGAAGGGTGCCGATATCGGATGGGCGACCGAGTACGAAGCCGACGGTCAGTACTTCTGCAATGCTGACGGCGAGCGGCGCGAGTGCACTGAACTGATGAAGGAACTGGGCCTTGATGCAGTCCGTTTCCGTGTCTGGGTGGATCCTTCCCGCCACGGCAACTGGAATGGAAGCGAGGATCTTCTGGTCAAGGCTAAACGGGCCCGTGATCTCGACATGGCGGTGATGGTCGATTTCCACTACAGTGATTTCTGGGCCGATCCGAAGAAGCAGAATATTCCCGCCTCCTGGAGCGGCAAGTCATACGAGGAAATAAGGGAACTGCTCTCGCAGCATACTGTGGATGTGCTCAAGATGCTGAAAGACAATGATATAAATCCGAAATGGGTACAGGTCGGCAATGAAACCTCCAATGGCTTTCTGTGGACAGTGAAAGGTGACCAATGGGGAGACCCGATACCTGATTCGCTCGGGCGTGTAACCATATTGGAGTCAGTGGGACATCTCCGCAACAATCCGCGGCAGTATGCCGGTCTGTTCTCAGCCGGATATGATGCCGTAAAGTCTGTTTTCCCAAAGGCCAAGGTCATTGTGCATCTGGACAACGGCTTCCATCAGCCCCTGTATGACAGCAATTTGGACACATTGGCAAAATATGGTGCAAAGTGGGATGTCGTGGGAATGTCTCTGTATCCGTATTGGGCACTTGATTCCGGTCTTGAGACTGATGAGGAAATGGTCATAACGCATTGCATCGACAATATTAATCACGTCTGGGAAAAATATCATACGCCTGTAATGATAGTTGAAACCGGCTTTGAGGTGGATGAGGAGCATCCGGAAGTCATGGAGAAGGGTAGAGACCAGCTCCGGAGAATCATAAGGGAATCCCGTGCCACCGGTCATTGTCTCGGCATTTTCTACTGGGAGCCCGAGTGCAGGCCGTCCCGGTACAGACTTGGCGCTTTCACCTCCGACGGGCGCCCGACCGTCATCATGGATGGTTTCAGGGAATGACCCATTCTGGAACAGTGCTTTCGGTACCCGGTGATAAACGGTTTTGCATTGCAATGCAGTGCCTGTCCCGCGGCCCGGCCTATGCTGTCCCGCGGGATTTGTTCATAAGGTTTGAGGAAAGAATATAGAAAGGGATGGCAAGCAGCTGGCAGGCGGCGCTGACCGCAGCCATCAGGGTCATGTTCACATCATAGAGGATTCCGAGTGTCCAGCTTCCGAGAAACCAGGCAATGCCGAATGCGAGGGAGAAGATTCCAAACCCGGTTGCCCTGGATGATTTTGGTGTCATGTCGGTAACGGCTGCCTTGAGTATCGACTCCTGTGCACCCATGCCTATTCCCCACATCACCACTCCCGCAATCAGGGTCAAGGACGAATTTCCCAGGAAAACCAGAAACGGCATCGACCAGCATTGCGGCGCTGTACAGAAGAGGAAGAACCTCTGCTGAAATGACGTCGGAAGCGGTTCTGCTCACGTGCATTGCAATAAGGGAATAGTCCAGGAAACCGAATGCGAAAAGGCCTATGCCTATGAGATACAATACAAAACATTTATCGGCCTTGAGTGGGACATATTCCCTGGCATCCGGCTCGAAACGCTCCGGATTGGGAAAGTTATGCCTTGTGACCAACAGCAGGGCCAGGGTTATGATTGCGGGGACTGAAAGAGCAAGGAAACAGAAGCTGTAACGCTCGAAAGTGCTTCCTCCGGTCTTTAAAAGCATTGTCACATAGAGAAGAAACGGCCCCAGAACCGCACCGAACTGGTCCAGCAACTCCTGCAGTCCGAATGCCTTGCCGGCTCCCTCCTGTGATGCCGCGAAAGATACGACAGTGTCCTTCGCAGGTTTCTTGATTGCTTTGCCCGCCTTCTGGATAACCAGCAGGATGCAGGCGGCGACCCAGCCGTTCTCTCCTGCCAGGGCCAATGCTGGAATTGTAATCAGTTCAAGACAATAACCGGTTATGACTATGGGCCAATACTTGCGCGTGCGGTCGGCCAGGCGGCCTGAGACAATGCGCAGGGAATACCCGGCCAGCTCTCCCAGTCCGGACACCAGGCCTATCGTCGCCGCCGAGGCTCCCATAAGCGAAAGGAAAGCTCCGCGGATACTCTCGGCACTCTCCTTGGTCATATCCGAAAACATGCTCACGATGCCGAACAGCAGGATGAACAGCATCGCACGGGACATTGCTTTTTTCTTCATCGGGCGCAAATACACACTGTATGATATATGTTCAAATGATATCGGACAATTTTTCACAAGCGTACCTGCGCATGGTTGCAGGAATACAGTTCCACTTCTGCCTCAGATACCCGACCAGCCTGGCCTGATCGCGCTTCCCCGCTTCCCTGAGCATCCATCCTGTGGCCTTCTGGAGCAAATCGTGCATCTTTCCCTTCCCGGCCAGCATGATGTCGGAAATCTCGAAGCACTCGTCAAGTTCTCCCCGGCGGATGAAAGCAAGGGTACTTACGATACCGATACGCTGCTCCCAGATGGTCTTTCCGTCTCTGGCCAGGTCGTACAGCAGAGAGCGGTCCTTGTCCACAAGCCAGGCTCCCAACAGTTCGTAGCAACTCAAATCCACAAGGTCCCAGTTGTTGATATGCGCAGTGTGCGAGAGATAAAAGTCGATGCATTCCTTCTGGCGGGCAGGATCCTTTCCTGAAGACTTGAATATGCGGATCAGGCAAAGCAGGGCGGCAAGCCGGATTTCGTGGTACTCGGAGGATATGCATTCCTCCAGATTGGCGAAAGATACCTCCTTCCAACACCCTTTCACTATCGCCCTGGTGACGGGAACCCTGATGCCAAGGAATAAGTCTCCCTCGCCATATTGCCCTTTCCCGGTTTTGAAAAAGCGCGACAAGCCCTCCACCAA
>SFPH01000083.1 GCA_004552115.1 Bacteroidales bacterium | reverse complement strand
GAACTTGTCCTTCAGGGAGTTGAGGACATCGATCATCTTCTTTCCCATTGCCTTGCGGAGCTTGTCGGCCTCGCCCTTGGTGAATCCGGCGAGTTTCTGGGAGAGCAGCATGACCTGCTCCTGATATACCGTGACTCCGTAAGTGTCATTGAGATACTCCTCCATGTCCGGGAGGTCGTACTCTATCGGTTCCTGGCCGAGTTTCCTGGCCACGAATGACGGGATGTAGTCCATCGGGCCCGGTCGGTAGAGGGCGTTCATCGCGATGAGGTCCTCGAATCTCTCCGGATGCAGTTTCTGGAGCCAGTTCATCATTCCCGGGGACTCGAACTGGAACACGCTGACGGTGTCGCCCCTTCCATAAAGTTCGTATGTCGGTTTGTCGGCAATGTCAATCGCCTCAATGTCAATGACTTCTCCGGTTCTCTTCTTTATGAGGTCCAGGCATTGGTGTATGATGGTGAGGGTGTTGAGGCCGAGGAAGTCCATCTTCAGCATTCCCACGTCCTCGATATAATGTCCGTCGTACTGGGATGTCCAGACGTTCTGGCCGGTTTCCTTGTCCACGGAGAGGCAGATCGGGATGTAGTCGGTGAGGTTTCCGCGGCCGATGATGGTGGCGCAGGCGTGCACTCCCACCTGGCGGATGCTGCCCTCGAGCTGGAGGGCGTAGTGCAGGACTTCCTTCACCTGCTCTGTGCCGTTCTCGAGTTCGTTGATGAATTCCGGAACGAGGCGGTAGCAGTTCGACAGTGTGATTTTGACATCCACTTCCTCCTTGCCCTTCTGGAACCATTTCCTGACCTTTATGGTCTGTCCTTCATTCTCGGGATCAGGTACTTCCACTTCTTCCTCGTAGGCCTTGAAGCCCGGCTTCAGCTCGTCCAGCTTAGGGTTGAATGGATATGTCTTCTCCTTCATCTCGCTGAGGCGGTCAGGCACCATTTTAGTGAGCCGGGTGCTCTCCTCGATGCTGAGGCGGCTGATTCTGGCCACGTCCTTGATGGCGCTCTTCGCCGCCATTGTACCGAAGGTGATGACCCTGGAGACGTGGTCGGCAGAATATTTCTTCTCCACGTATTCGTGCGCCGCCGTGAGATTCTCGAAATCCACGTCGATATCAGGCATGCTGATTCGGTCCGGGTTCAGGAAACGCTCGAAGAGGAGCTGGTACTTTATCGGGTCCAGATTGGTGATTTTCAGGCAGTAAGCCACTACGGAACCGGCTGCGGAACCACGTCCGGGTCCGACCATATATCCTTCCGCGCGGGATGCCGCGATATAGTCGGACACGATGAGGAAGTAGTCCGGGAAACCCATTCGGCAGATGGTCTTGAGCTCGAAGTCGATGCGCTCGGCCTGCTCGGCAGTGAGCTCGGGCCCGTAACGCCAATGCGCTCCCTCGTATGTCAGATGGCAGAGATAGGCCACCGAGCGGCAGAATTCCTCGCCTCTCTCGTTGCCGTTCTTGTCGGTGCGGCCGCAGTCGATGACATCCTTGTATTTCTCCAGCTGGGCGTCGATGTCTGCGAGGAAGTCGGGGTCAATGTCGAACTTGGGCAGGACGTGACCTCGGTCAATGCTGTATTTTTCTATTTTATCATTGATTTCCAATGTATTGGAGATGACCTCCGGATGGTCCGGGAAGAGGGCGGCCATCTCCTCCTCGCTCTTGAGATATTCCTGCTGGGTGTAGCGGAGTCTGTCAGGGCTGTCGATGTACTCGTTGGTAGTCAGACAGATAAGCCTGTCGTGCGCCGGTCCGTCCTCCTTGTCCACGAAATGCACGTCATTGGTGGCGATTACCTTGACCCCGTGCTTTTCGGCCAGGTCGAAGATGACCTCGTCGTACTCCTTCTCCTTTTCATAGACCTCCAGCGACTGACCCGGAATCTCGGTCTTGTGGAGCATCACCTCGAGGTAGTAGTCATCCTTGAACACCCTCTTGTGCCACTCTATGGCCTTGTCCGCCCCTTCCATGTCGCCTGCGAGAATCATTCTCGGAATCTCTCCCGCCATGCAGGCGGAGGAGCAGATGAGATTCTCGTGATATTGTTCAATGACTTCGTGCGATACCCTCGGCCTGTAGTACATTCCCTCGATATGCGCAGTGGATACAATCTTCATCAGATTCTTGTATCCGTCATAGTTCTTGGCGAGGAGAATGAGGTGATAATATCCTCCGTGAGCCTTGTCCTTGAGCTTGTGGTCGAACTTGGAAACATATATCTCACAGCCGATTATGGGCTTTACGGACGGATGCTTCCCGGCGAACTTGAAGAACTCCTTCACGCCGTACATGTTGCCGTGGTCGGTGATCGCCAATGCCGGCATCCCCAGCGCCTCGGCTTTCTTGAACAGTTTGTCAATGGACGAGAAACCGTCCAGAATCGAGTATTGGGTATGTACGTGAAGATGTACGAAAGACATTGTATTTCCTCCAGGCTTTGGTGAGTTCTTCTTGCCGACAATCGGGCTGTCGTTTCAAATAACAAAGATAATGTCTTTGCCCCGAATTCTCAAATGCAGCGGCGGTCCGGGTGACCTCAATTCACATATTATCCCGGTCGGGTTATCATTTGAAGAATAATTATGTCAAAAGTACGCTATTTTTATTCAAAATGTCTTATATTTGTCGCCGGGGAATGCCGTGCGATTCCCGAATTGACGTGTACCAACTTTACCTGAAACCTATGCCTGTTCAAATCAAGAAAGCAGAGTCGAAAGCAGACTTGAAGAAATTTGCGGAGTATCCTAACAAGCTGTACAAGGGAAATCCATATTATGTTCCGACTCTTGTCGCCGATGACTGCAAAGTCTTCGACAGGAAGTCCAATGCCGCCTTCGATTTCGCTGAAGCCGATTTCTTCCTTGCCTACAAGGACGGAAGACTGGTCGGCAGGGTGGCCGCAATCCTGAATCCGAAGGCCAACGAAACCTGGAACCAGAAGAGGGTGCGTTTCGGCTGGATTGACTTCGAGGATGACGAGGAGGTTTCGGCCGCATTGCTCGAAACAGTGGAGAAATGGGGTCTTGAGAGAGGAATGACCGAGATTGAAGGCCCGCTGGGATTCACCGATTTCGACACCGAGGGAATGCTGGTGGAGGGCTTTGACGAACTGGGCACATTCATCACTTTCTACAACCACCCCTACTACAAGGAACATCTTGAGCGTCACGGATATGCGAAGAAAATCGACTGGCTCGAGAGGCGCATTCCGATGCCGGACGGCCTGGATGGGAAATATCGCCGTTTCACGGATATCGTGGCGGAGAGGAATGGTCTCCGCTGTGTGCGCTATTCCAGGAAGGAAATCCGCCGCAAGGATATCGGGCGGAAACTGTTCGACCTTGTAAACCGCACATACTGCGTACTTTATGGCTATTCGGCCCTGTCCGGTCGCCAGATTGACCAATATGTGGAGCAATATCTTTCCTTGCTGAATCTCGATTTCGTATCCTTCATCGTGGACAGCGATGAGAACCTGATTGCTTTCGGAGTGATGTGCCCTTCATTGAGCCGGGCCTTCCAGAAAGCCGGAGGCAGATATTTTCCATTCGGCTGGTGGCACATGCTCCGCTCCCTGGTCTTCTGCAAGACCGACACCATAGACATGCTCCTGATAGCGGTCGATCCCGCCTACCAGTCCAAGGGCGTACCCGCAATGCTGATAGCCGACCTGTTCGACCGCATTGCCGCCGCCGGCTTCAAATATCTGGAAACCAATCCCGAACTGGAGACCAATTTCGCCGTCCAGAACCTCTGGAGCGGCTTCAGCCCACGCCAGCATCGCCGTCGCCGGATTTACGGGAAGGAGCTGCAGGGCTAATCTGCACGCGGATTATTCAGCAAGGCGGTGCATTGTATGGCTTATCGAATTATTTGCATATCTTTGCATACAATCCCTGATGGATTGTGGGGGAGGTAATGCAAAGAGCTGAATAATGGCGAATAAAGTGAAAGGATACAGGTCGATCCATGTTGCGGAACATTCAGATTTGATTGAAGATCCGCAATATGAATTGTTTTTCAATAATGGTGAGAACGAGCGGCAGGAGGAGGGAACATTGAGGGTGTTGTCTCTGTTCTCCGGTTGCGGCGGTATGGATATCGGGCTGGAGGGAGGTTTCATCTGCCATAGGCGCTCCGTGACCAACCCGGACTGGATCAGGCGGAAGATTAATGACAATTGGGTTCTGCTTGACCGCAATGTATTCAGAACGGTATTCGCCTGCGATATTCTGGAAGAGGCGCGGCAGACCTGGTTGAGGTACATGTCGAGATATGATGTGAATCCGGAGATATATCATTTGACCAGCATAGTTGATCTTGTCAAGATGCACAATGAGGGGGCGTCCGGCATTTTTCCGTCGAACATTGATATTGTCACCGGCGGCTTCCCTTGTCAGGATTTCAGTGTCGCAGGAAAAAGGAAAGGCTTTGACTCCTCCATCTTGCACAATGGAGAAAGAAGGATGGATGATCTCCCGTCGGAGGAGACGAGGGGTAAGCTGTATATGTGGATGAAGCAGGTCATAGACATTGTCCGGCCAAAGATGTTCATTGCTGAAAATGTCAAAGGACTTGTAAGCCTTGGAGATGTCAAGCATATAATCCAGCATGACTTCTCCACTGCGAATGGGAATGACTATATAGTGCTGGATCCGCAGGTCTTGCATGCGGCGAACTATGGAGTTCCGGAAAAGAGGGAGCGAGTCATTTTTATCGGGATCAGGCGCTCCGCTCTTTGCCCTGAGGCCCTTAAGGCTTTGGAACAGAAGCATATCAGCCCAGAGTACAATCCTTATCCACAGCCGACTCACAATTTCAATGTCAATGACGGGAACCTTCCTTCTCCAGTCAGTTGCCGGGATGTGCTCGGAGGGCTTCCGGAGCCTGCCAATTCGAAAGATCTGGCTCAGATGACTTATTCCTGCGCAAAGTACTTGAGCAATGGGAGTCAGGGCCAGACAGAAATCAGCATTGATGGATTGGCACCGACCATCAGGTCGGAACATCATGGCAACATTGAGTTCAGAAGGTTGTCAAGGGCGCACGGAGGAAAAATCCTTGATGAGTTGTCGGTTGGCATGGAGGAAAGACGGTTGACTCCCCGCGAATGTGCGCTTATACAAACCTTTCCGCCTGACTATCCATTTGTGTTTTATAAAGCCAATACCAACCGTTATGCGGTCAGCCCTTCGGGCGCATATAAAGTAATTGGAAATGCCGTTCCCCCAATGCTG
>SFPH01000082.1 GCA_004552115.1 Bacteroidales bacterium | reverse complement strand
GTGGTCGGAGTCCCAGCGGACAGGACGGCTTACGTGGAGCATGAGTTCCGGTACGAAGCAGAGCAATGCGGAAACCTTGTCCGCAGGGCTTTCAGTAGGATGATAATGTCCTGTGTCGATGGTCGGGATCTTGCCGTTTGCGGCCGCATAGGCCGTATAGAAGTCGTGCGAGCCGACGGTGAAGCTCTCCAACCCGATGCCGAAGACCTTGCCCTCGATGCAGTCCTTCATATTGGCCTTGTCTTCGCTGAAAATCTTGTCGAGAGAGTCCCTGAGCAGGCTGCGGTAGAGGTAATGATTGACTGACACGTCCTTGCATCCGTCGTGCACCCAGATGTTCATTATGCACGGGTCTCCCTGCGCCTTGCCGATCCCGTCGGCGATGTCGCGGCAGCGCCGGGTATGCTCTATCCAGAAATCCCTGATGCCCTTGTCCGGATTGGCCAGGGACAGGTTGCCGCTCTTCGGATGTGAGAATGAGGTGGAATTGAAGTCAAGAAGGGTATCGTTCTCCCTGCCCCAGTCAATCCAGCTGCGGAAATGATCCACAGTCACCTCGTCCCTGTCCACGACCTTGCCCTGGAAATCGCCGTAGATTTCGTGCAGGTTAAGCCTGTGGCTTCCCGGAATGAGGCTCTTCGCCTTGAGGATGTCGGCCCTCAGTTCGTCAATGTTCCGGGCTGCCCCAGGATAGTTCCCGGTGCTCTGGATACCGCCGGAGAGTGCTCCTGCCTGGACTTCGAAGCCCTTGACATCGTCCGCCTGCCAGCAATGCATGCTGAGATGGAAATTCCGGAGCTGCTCCAGCACTTCTTCCGTGTCGATGCCGATAGCGGCATATCTCTCTTTCGCCAGGGCATAAGCCTGTGTCGTCAGTTTTGAGTTCATGGTGTTATTTCTTTACTGATTACTGATTTGACATTCGGATTATTCCCTAAAGATAGACATATTATCGCAATAATTTCAAGAATTTGATTAAATTTGCAGATAAGTGTGCTTTTGACGGAGCAGTATGGTTTTTGCAGAGAGAATGGATGGCAGAAGCACCGCATGAAACGAGTATTACGCTTTAAACAACGATAAAAACAGAATGAAAAAAGCTTACGTATTTCCTGGTCAGGGTTCCCAGTTCCCGGGCATGGCCAAAGAATTATACGAAAAGAGTCCAAAAGCAAAGGAAATGCTTGAGACTGCAAATGAAATCCTCGGATTCAGGATTACCGACATCATGTTCAACGGTACCCCGGAGGATCTCAAGGCCACTAAGGTGACCCAGCCGGCTATATTCCTTCATTCCACAGTACTTACAGCCTGCTATCCCGGTTTCGAGCCGGCAATGGTGGCAGGACATTCGCTCGGAGAGTTCTCCGCACTCGCGGCAGCCGGGGCAATTGCGTTCGAAGACGCCCTCAGGCTGGTGGCCATAAGGGCAAAGGCAATGCAGAAATGCTGCGAGAAGGTTCCGGGATCGATGGCGGCCATCATCGGGCTTGCCAATGAGCAGGTCGAGGAAATCTGCAGATCCTGCTCCGGAACCGTCATTCCGGCCAACTACAACTGCGACGGCCAGGTGGTCATCTCCGGAGAGACGGAGTCGGTCAGCGAGGCCTGCGCCAAGGCCAAGGAGGCAGGCGCAAAGAGAGCCCTTCCGCTCGCAGTGAGCGGAGCCTTCCACTCCCCTCTCATGGAGCCGGCCCGCATCGAGCTCGGGGAAGCCATCGAAAAGACCGTGATCAAGAAACCGATCTGCCCTGTATATCAGAATGTTTCAGGCCTCCCGGTAGAAGATCCGGAACTCATCAAGACAAATCTGCTCGCACAGCTCACATCCCCTGTAAGATGGACCCAGTCCGTCAAGAACATGCTGGCTGACGAAGCGGATTATTTTATGGAAATAGGTCCGGGCAAGGTCCTTCAGGGTCTTGTCAAGAGAATAGGCGGACCGATTGTCGAGGTCGAGGGAATCGAGACTCTCTGAGCCACATGATCGAAAAAACAAATACCAAAAATAACTACTATGGCAAAAGAAAAGAAATTCATTACCTGTGACGGTAACTTCGCCGCCTCCCAGATTGCTTACCTCTTCAGTGAGCATGCGGCGATCTACCCGATCACCCCATCTTCAACGATGGCAGAGAACGTTGACGAGTGGGCAGCCCACGGAAAGAAGAATCTCTGGGGCGAGATTGTGAAGGTTACCGAGATGCAGAGTGAGGGAGGTGCTGCGGGCGCAGTTCACGGATCACTCCAGGCAGGCGTGCTTACCACCACCTACACGGCATCGCAGGGACTTCTTCTCATGATTCCTAATATGTACAAGATTGCGGGCGAGATGCTTCCTACCGTATTCCACGTGTCAGCCAGGGCACTCGCTTCCCACGCTCTCTCCATCTTCGGTGACCATCAGGACGTGATGGCCTGCAGGCAGACCGGATTCGCGATGCTCGCTTCAGGCTCCGTACAGGAGGCCCAGGATATGGCGGCAGTGGCACATCTCGCCACCATCAAGTCCAGCATTCCATTCCTCCATTTCTTCGACGGATTCCGCACATCACACGAGATTCAGAAGATCGAGGCCATCGACGAGGACGATCTCAGGAAGATGGTCTTCTCCGGAGGCTCCTGTCACCAGGGGTACAGCCCAGAACGGAGACGTTTACTTCCAGGCTGTGGAGTCCAGGAACCAGTACTACGAGGCCGTTCCTGACGTGGTGGCACGCTATATGGGCGAGCTCGGAGAGCTTACCGGACGCACATACCGCCCGTTCGAGTACTACGGAGCTCCTGACGCAGAGGAGATCATCGTAGCCATGGGCTCTGTCACCGAGACCATCAAGGAGACTATCGACTACCTCGAGAAGCACGGCAGAAAGTACGGTGTGATCTCCGTACATCTCTACAGGCCGTTCTCAGAGAAATACTTCTTCAAGGTGCTTCCTAAGTCAGTCAGGAAGATTGCCGTTCTCGACAGGACCAAGGAGCCGGGCGCTCTCGGAGAGCCTCTCTACCTCGACGTGAAGGCAATGTTCCAGGGCAAGGAATTCCAGCCTGTAATCGTTGGCGGACGCTATGGTCTTTCCTCAAAGGACACCTCCCCTGCCCAGATTGTTGCAGTATTCGACAACCTCGAGCTCAGCGAGCCTAAGAACGACTTCACCATCGGCATTGTGGACGACGTCACATTCAAGTCGCTTCCTATAAAGAACGAGATTTCCATCGTGAAGCCGGGCACAACCGAGTGCAAGTTCTTCGGTCTCGGTTCAGACGGTACCGTCGGTGCCAACAAGAACACCATCAAGATCATCGGTACCCACACCGACAAGTATTGCCAGGGATATTTCGACTACGATTCCAAGAAATCCGGCGGTTACACCTGCTCTCACCTGAGATTCGGCGACCTCCCTATCAAGGCTCCTTACCTTGTTTCCACTCCGGACTTCGTAGCATGCCATGTTCCTTCATATCTCCGCAAGTATGATGTCCTCAGGGGTATCAAGGACGGAGGCACATTCCTTCTCAACAGCCTTTGGGATGCCGAGGAGACAGTCAAGAGACTTCCTGACCACGTGAAGGCTACACTCGCAAGGAAGCACGTGAAGTTCTACATCATCGATGCCACCAAGATCGCTTCAGAAATCGGACTCGGCGGAAGGACCAACACCATCCTCCAGTCAGCATTCTTCAAGATTACAGGCATCATTCCTTACGAGGATGCTGTCAAGTACATGAAGGACGCCATCGTGAAGAGCTACGGCAAGAAGGGCGAGAACATTGTCAACATGAACTATGCAGCTGTTGACCGCGGCGGCGAGTACACCCAGGTGGAGGTACCTGCAGAGTGGGCAAGCCTCACAGCCAAGTTCGAGACTCCAGGCAAGGACCGTCTCGCTCCGGGCTTCGTGAAGGATATCGCCGATGTTGTCAACTCACAGGCCGGCGACTCCCTCCCTGTAAGTTCGTTCGTGCCTTTCGCTGACGGTACAATGCCTGCCGGCACGGCCGCCTACGAGAAGCGCGGCGTCGCTGTCAAGGTTCCTGTATGGAATCCTGAGACCTGTATCCAGTGCAACACCTGTGCATTTGTCTGCCCTCACGCAGCCATCCGTCCGTTCATCCTCACCGAGGAGGAGGCCGCCAATGTTCCTGCAGGGCTCAAGCTCGCCCAGGGCAAGGCTGTCCTCAAGGACTACAAGTTCGCCATCTCAATCTCCGTTGACGACTGTACAGGCTGCGGCAACTGCGCCGATGTCTGCCTCTCCAAGGAGAAGTCCCTCGTCATGGCTTCATATCTCGACGAGACTGCCGAGCAGGCCAACTACGATTATCTCAATGCCAAGGTAGGCTACAAGGATACCGTTCTCAACAAGGCCCAGAGCCTCAAGAACGCACAGTTCGCACAGCCGCTCTTCGAGTTCTCCGGAGCTTGCGCAGGCTGCGGCGAGACCCCTTACATCAAGAACATCACCCAGCTCTTCGGTGACCACATGATGATTGCCAATGCTACCGGATGTTCTTCAATCTACGGTGCCTCATTCCCTGCATCTCCATACTGCACCAACGCTGAAGGCCATGGTCCGGCCTGGGCCAACTCCCTCTTCGAGGACTTCTGCGAGTTCGGTCTCGGAATGAAACTCGGTTCCGACCGCGCACGCGAGACAGTAGGCAACCTCATGACACAGGGTCTCCAGTGCTCTTGCTGCAGCGACGAGATGAAGGCTCTCTTCCAGCAGTGGCTCGACAACCGCAACAACTACGCTGTAACCCGCGAAGTTGCCGACAAGCTCGTTCCTCTCATGGAGGCATGCGGCTGCGACACCTGCAAGAAGCTTCTCGAGTACAAGAACTACATCCCTAGCCGCAGCCAGTGGATCTTCGGCGGCGACGGTGCAAGCTACGATATCGGATACGGCGGACTTGACCACGTGCTCGCTTCCGGCGAGAATGTGAACATCCTCGTGCTCGACACCGAGGTTTACTCCAACACCGGCGGACAGTCATCCAAGTCAACTCCTGCAGGCGCAATCGCCAAGTTCGCGGCGAGCGGAAAGAAGATCCGCAAGAAGGATCTCGGAATGATGGCAATGAGCTATGGCTATGTATATGTAGCCCAGGTGGCCATGGGTGCAAGCCCTGTTCAGTACATGAACGCCATCAAGGAAGCTGAGGCTTATGACGGACCATCCCTCATCATCGCCTACGCTCCTTGTATCAACCACGGTCTGAAGGCCGGAATGGGTCTCAGCCAGAAGGAGGAGAAGCTCGCCGTAGAATGCGGTTACTGGCATCTCTACAGGTTCAACCCTGATCTCGAGGGCACCGGAAAGAATCCGTTCTCTCTCGACAGCAAGGAGCCTGACTGGAGCAAGTTCCAGGACTTCCTGAAGGGCGAGGTCCGCTTCGCATCTCTCTACAAGCTCTATCCTGACCGTGCAGCCGAGCTGCTCCAGAAGACAGAGGAGTTCGCAAAGATCCGTCTCGAATCATACAAGAGACTGGCCGGCAAATAATCCGCAGATCTTATAACTGAAAAGCGATGGTGACCGAAAATCACCATCGCTTTTTAATTCTGTCTCAAATAAAAGCCTTAGTCAGGAACCGAACCTCCCGGACTACTCCACATCCGGAGCGAAATAGACTCCCATCTCTGAAATTATCGGGCAGGCCCGGCTGTCAAGTATGCGGAAACGGAGTTTGGTGGCATTGACCGTCGGGAAGCAGATGATGCGCTTGTAGCCGATGGTCTGGAGACCGTCCCCGCCGGCGGAATACTGGTCCTGGAGAGGCTGCCATTCCCCGTCAATCATGGCTTCGAGGGCAAAATCTCTCACCCTCTGTCCGAGTCTGACATGTTCCTGAACCATGAAGCGGTTGAATGTCAGTTCCTTTCCGAAATCAAGGACAATGGAGGCCTTGAGGACATCGTCGTCCGCTGCCCAGTATGTGGACGGCTTTCCGTCAAGGACTTTGGAAGCGGCGAAGGCACGGGATTTCTCACGGACATTGTCAGCCTCGGCCTTTGCATCCTTTGCAAGATTGTTCCCGAATACGGACTCCACCATTTTCCTGAACTCGGATCCACGGATACTGTCGGCAGGATGGATGAGACCGTCCTTATTGACAGGGAAATTCAGGAGGAGAGTTCCGTTGCGGCCGACTGACTTGCAGTAGATTTCCATGAGCTGACCCAGAGACTTGACCTTGTCATCCTCATACTCGTGATAGAACCAGCCAGGTCTGATGGACACGTCAGCCTCGGAAGTAATCCACTTGTCACCCTGCTCGGAGCCGTGCTCGCGCATATCCTGGGTAACATCGATGTCGGTCCGCTTCGGAGCCCAATGCGGATAGCCCACATAGCCCCTCTCATTGCCGGACCAGGTCATGTCCGACTTCTCGTGCGGGTCTCCCCACACATTGATGTGCGGCTGAAGGCTGCGCACAAGCTCGTATGTCGTTGCCCAGCCGTAATACTGCTTGGTGATCTGTCTTGTCTCATCCGCCCCGCCATACCAACCATTGCCTCCATTGGCTCCGTCAAACCAGACCTCGAACATATCCCCATAGCCGGTCAGGAGCTCGGTCAGCTGGTTGCGGAAATATTCCACATATGCTTCACGGCCATATTCGGCGTGGTTCCTGTCCCAAGGAGAAAGATAGACGGCAAACTTCAATCCCTCCTTCCGGCAAGCCTCGGCCAGCTCTGCGACCACGTCTCCCTTGCCGTCCTTCCATGGGCTGTTCTTCACGGAATACTCGGTATATGCGGACGGCCACATGCAGAATCCGCAATGATGCTTGGCCGTGAAAATGATGCCCTTCATTCCGGCTTCCCTGCAGGTCCGGGCCCATTGTCCCGCATCGAGATGCGCAGGGTTGAACAAGGCCGGATCCTCATTGCCATAGCCCCATTCCTCACCGGTATAAGTATTCAGCGAATAATGAATAAAAGCATAAGTCTCCATTTCCTGAACGGCAATCTGGTCCTCAGTCGGCACCGGGCCGCAGGGAGCAGGAGGGTCAGGAGTGATCACTGCAGAGCAGGATGCTGCCAGAAAAGCGGCAACGTACAACAGCAGGTTGTCAATTCTTTTCATAAAAAATGGTTTGAATGGTTTTGGGCAAAAATAAATAAATTTTCATTAGGTTCGCAATACTATCTGAGAAAACGATGAAGACAAGCACCCTGTTCATGGCATCCGCGGCAGAAGCGGCCCATTGACACGGCCAAGGCTGGAATCCATCCTTCGTGATTCCGCTGAAGGATACAGGCAACTTTTTGAACAATATTTCAGGAGTTTCAGTTATATTTTGTACTAAAATAGTATAAAACGATTTGCATTTTTCGGAAAAATTGTATATTTGGGCACAGGTTATAATTAACAACACTAAATTTTTAACCAGATGAGCTATAAAAACAAATTTATGGCAGGATTCATCTCGTTGCTCATCATCGGGCTGCAGATGACATTTGACACCCTGTCTGCACAGAACCGTCGAATCGACGGCCAGGTGCTTGACGAAGCCAACACACCAGTTGGCGGAGCTGTCGTCCTGATCAAAGGTTCGGCATCCATCGGAACTCAGACCGATCTTGACGGCAAATTCTCTCTCAACGCCTCTGACGACGCAGTACTTACAATTTCCTGTATCGGATATGTGGAACAATCTGTTCCTGTAAACGGAAGGACAAATCTTTCCATCGTCCTCGTTGAAGACAAGGAACTGCTCTCCGAAGTTGTAGTCGTCGGATACGGCACACAGAAAAAAGTGAATCTCACAGGTTCAGTATCACAGGTCAAGATGGATGAAGTCCTCGGTGACCGTCCGGTCATCAATGCAGCCGCAGCCCTTCAGGGAGCCATCCCGGGCCTCACGGTCAGCGGCGGCTC
>SFPH01000081.1 GCA_004552115.1 Bacteroidales bacterium | reverse complement strand
CCTGTCACGAACTCCGCAAAGGAGCCGGCGAACGGAATCTTGCCGGTGATGGCAAGACCTGCGGCCACGCCGATCATATTGGCCTCGGCGATTCCGCACTGGACGAATCTCTCCGGGAATTCATCGGCGAACTTGTCCATCTTGAGGGACCCCTTGAGGTCGGCCGTGAGGGCCACTACTCTGGAATCCTGCTTTCCGGCCTCGTAGAGTCCCGCTCCGAAGCCGCTTCTGGTATCTTTCTTACCGGTATCTGTGTATTTCATCGTCTTTCGATTTTGCGTTAACAATCAATAGTCGCCGAGAGTCTCCTCGATCTGGGCGAGGGCCTGCTCGCACTGCTCTGCTGAAGGAGCCTTGCCGTGCCACTTGCAAGTGCCTGACATAAAGTCGATTCCGTGTCCCATATCGGTCTTGAAGAGAATCATTGTCGGCAGCTCGCTGCTCTCCTTCGCCTTGTCGAATGCAGCCAGGATGGACTCGAAATCGTGCCCGTCGGCAACGATGACATTCCAGCCGAAGGCCTTCCACTTGGACTCGAGGTCACCCTGACCGGATACGGCATCCACGGTTCCGTCAATCTGCTGGCCGTTCCAGTCGATAATGGCGATGAGGTTGTTCAGCTTGTGATGGGAAGCGAACATCGCGGCCTCCCAAATCTGGCCTTCCTCGCTCTCTCCGTCACCGCAGAGAACATATACTCTGGAGTCATCACCGTCCAGTTTCTTTCCAAGAGCCGCGCCGGCAGCTGCGGAAAGACCCTGTCCGAGGGAACCTGAGGCCTGGGTTATGCCCGGAAGCCCCTTCTCCACTGAAGGATGGCCCTGAAGCCTGGTACCGAACTTGCGGAAGGTAGCGAGCTCCTCCACCGGGAAGAAGCCGCGCCTGGAAAGGATGGAGTAGTACACCGGAGTGATGTGCCCGGCAGAAAGGATAAATATATCCTGACCCTTGCTCTCCCTTGACCAGGTGGAAGGGTCAATATTCATCACATTGAAATACAATGCGGTAAGCACATCCGCACTGCTCAATGATCCGCCCGGATGCCCTGACTGGGCAGCGGAGACCATACGGACAATGTCCCTTCTGACCTGGGACGCAATCCTTTTCAGTTCTTCGATATTTGCCATATTGCGTGTAGTTTATTTTCCAATCTTCAAAAATAGTAATTTCCGTCATCCCTCCCCTCTTTACTTATTCATTTCAATAATCAGTCATCGCCCTCCTGAGCTGCGTAATCTGCGAGGAGCTTGGTCTGAACATCACCAGGAACAGGCTGATAATCAGCAAACTGCATCGTAAATGTCGCACTTCCGGAAGTAAGCGAGCTCAATGCTGTAGAGTAGCGATAGAGTTCTGCGAGCGGAACGCGGGCCTTGATGACCTCGAATCCCTTCTCGCTTCCCATTCCCTCGATGATGGCCCTCCTGTTCTGGAGGTCCGACATGCAGGCTCCCATATACTCGCTCGGAGTCAGGACCTCGAGATTGTAAATAGGCTCCATGATCTTCGGGCCGGCATTGCGGAAGGCCTCCTTGAAGGCATTTCTCGCAGCGAGTACGAAGGAGATTTCATTGGAATCCACCGGGTGCATCTTTCCGTCATATACGAATACCCTGATGTCGCGGGCGTAAGAGCCGGTGAGAGGGCCCTCGGTCATCTTGTCCATGATACCCTTGAGAATCGCAGGCATGAAGCGGGCGTCGATGGCTCCGCCGACAATACAGTTGTAGAACTCAAGCTTTCCGCCCCAGTCGAGGTTGTAGGACTCCTGGCTCTTCACATTGAGGACCACATCCTTTCCGTCAATCTTGAACTTGTTGGTGAAAGGCACGCCCTCGACAATCGGGCAGACGAGGAGGTGAACCTCTCCGAACTGTCCTGCTCCGCCGGACTGCTTCTTGTGGCGGTACTCGGCATTGGCGGTCTTGGTAATGGTCTCGCGGTAAGGGATCTTCGGCGCAAAGAGATCGATCTCGATCTTGAACTCGTTCTGAAGTCTCCACTTCACCACATTGATATGCTGCTCGCCCTGTCCGCTAAGAATGGTCTGCTTCAATTCCTTGGAGTAGTCCACGATAATTGTAGGGTCCTGAGCCGTAATCTTGTTGAGAGCCTCTCCGAGCTTGGTCTCGTCAGCCTGCACCTTGGCCTTGATGGCCGTGCGGTACTTGGATGCAGGGAACTTGATATTCTCGTATGATATGCCTGTGCCCGGCTGCGAGAGGGTGACATTGGTCTTTCCGGCGCGGAGCTTGACTGTACATCCGATATCTCCGGCATTGAGGCCGCTGACCTTCTCCTTCTTGGTTCCGGCAACGGCATAGATGGCGGAAATCCTCTCCCTGTTGCCTGTCTCGGCATCCTCGAGGTCCATTCCCTCATCAAGCTCACCGCTCATCACCTTGAAGTATGACACCTCTCCAAGATGCTGCTCGACGTCTGTCTTGTATATGAACAGAGAGGTAGGAGCATTCTGCTTGCACTCGATCTCACCGCCCTCCTTGGTCACCGACCTGGTGATCTCCGGAGATGCCGAAGTACGGATCGTGAACTCCATAAGCCTCTTCACACCTATGTCCTTCTTTGCTGAAAGGCAGAATACCGGGAGTACTTCGCCCTGACGGATACCGATGCCGAGACCCTTTCTGATCTCATCCTCGGTGAGGGCTCCTGACTCGAAGAACTTCTCCATGAGAGTGTCGTCGTACTCGGCTGCCTTCTCGATGAGAGCCTGACGGAGGAGCTCAGCCTCGTCCTGCAGATCCGCAGGAATCTCAAGATCCTCGCGGGTGCCGTTCTCATCCTTGAAATGATAATATTTCATCTTGAGGACGTCCACGAAACCGTCGAATGAAGTGCCCGGATTCACAGGGAACTGAACGACGATAGGCTTCGGTCCGAAAGCTTCCTTCATGCTGGCCAGGACGGTGTCCCAGTCGGCCTTTTCGCTGTCGAGCTGGTTTACAGCGATGATTACGGGAACCTTGTACTGCTCCGCATAGCGGGCGAAGATCTCTGTTCCCACTTCCACTCCCTGCTGCGCATTGATGACGAGTATTCCGTTCTCGCACACCTTGAAGGCCGATACGGCTCCTCCCACGAAGTCGTCTGCGCCCGGAGTGTCAATTATATTGAACTTGGTGTCCATGAACTCCGCATACAATGGTGTGGAGAAGATGGAACGCTGGTTCATCTGTTCAATCTCGGTGTTGTCTGATACTGTGTTCCTGGATTCGACGGTACCCCGTCTGTCGATCACTTTACCCTCGTAAAGCATCGCCTCCGCCAATGTGGTCTTGCCTGACTTGGTGCTGCCAAGCAAGACCACATTGCGGATATCCTTAGTAGAATAGGATTTCATAACTTCTGGTGTTATTAATACTGTCAAAAAATGCTTTCCCCCGCCTGTTCAGACGGCGCATCTTTGCAAATCTATGAAATTCCTGATGCAATAACAATAGAATCCGGCTATAATTTAAAACATTTTATCGCATATTTCTCCCTGAGCGACCTCTCGTCATCCCCGCGGTACCTCCTCATCAGTTCCTGGCCTCCCATGCCCAGTTCCTGACGTATCCTCAAATCCAGATTCCTGCGCGGCACGCCGAGCCATCTGCAGATGCGGCGGAATGTAATTCTTCTGCTGAGATACAGCTTGTCCTCGGTCATCATGCGGCCGAAGATCTCATAGGCAACATTTATTTCCATAACTTGACCATTATTTGTGTTCATCATTGTGCAAATCTCGGCGCTTTGTAATTAATATGAAAGAGAAGGTGGTATTTTTCACGGAAACCACCCCTTATCCGGTGAAATTTTAAATTTATGATATGTTTTTTTAACCCCGTGACCATTTTTCAGAGTCATTGCACCCCTATTGTTGTCATCAATTCACGGCCGTTAGGAATATTTTTGCGGAGAAACAATTTCGAGGTTATGGACAACGCTAGCATAAAGGAGAATATTTTCCGCATACGGACCGAGAAAGGGCTCTCCCAGGACGAAATGGCCCGGAAGCTCGGAGTTGTGAGAAACACCTACCGGAAAATCGAAAAGGGGGACATCAGGCTCATCAGCGAGCATGTCTCGGAATTAGCCATGATTTTCGGTATCTCCGAGGAGGAGCTCATTCTCGGATACAAGCCGGCTGCAGACTCCGGTCTTATGGAAGATGCCCGTGCCGAGTATGATACCAGGTTAGCGGCGCTGACATCCGCCTATGAGAACACCATCAGCAGGCTCCGCAGCGAAATCGAGTCCAGAGACGCCGAAATCAGGGATTTGAGAAGCATGATCGAGGACAAGAACGAAATCATTTCACTTCTGAAGAGGAACAGCAGCCTCTGAGGCCTCTTCTTCTCTTGACAACTGGGCGAAATCCGCAAGTTTTTATGTAAATTTGCACCGATGAAGGAAATTCTGCTCAGAAGTTGCCTCAATGAGGGTGTGATCGAAGCCGGCTGCGATGAGGCCGGAAGGGGTCCGCTTGCCGGGCCTGTGTTCGCCGCAGCCGTCATTCTCCCTGCGGATTTTCACCACCCGCTCCTCAATGATTCCAAGAAGATGACTGCCGCCCAGCGGGACACCGTGAGGGAAGTCATTGAACGCGAGGCGGTTTCCTGGGCCGTGGAGGCTGTCAGCCCTGCCGAGATTGACGAGCTGAACATTCTCTGGGCCTCCGTCACAGGGATGCAGAGGGCTGTCCTGCGCCTGGACCCGAAGCCGGATTTCCTCCTCATCGACGGGAACAGGTTCCGCCCCTTCGACAAATATGGAAAATCTGATTATCAGACAATTGTGAAGGGAGATGCCACCTTCGCCTCCATTGCCGCGGCATCGGTGCTGGCGAAGACCCGGAGAGATGAATACATGCGGAAAATCGCGCTTGAATATCCGATGTACGGCTGGGAGCACAATATGGGCTATCCGACTCCCAAACATATTGCGGCCATCAAGGAGCACGGATACACGCCCTACCACCGCATGAGTTTCCATCCGCGCGAGCTTGAACCGACCCTGTTCTGAACCGGCATTGAAATAATCAAAACGGCAAGGCCATGAAGGACCTCGGATGCAGATTGACCCCTGAGGAAATCTACAGCATCAACAACAACTCACTGAAGGACGCCATCGTCCAGTTCGGCGGAGGCTGCACGGGCGAAATCATTTCCGACAGGGGACTGCTCGTGACCAACCACCATTGCGGCTACAGCAGCATCCAGGGCCTCAGCACCCCTGAGCACAACTATCTCGAGGACGGATACTGGGCCATGAGCAGCAGGGATGAACTCCCCGTCGAGGGTCTCACGGTAAAGTTCCTCCAGAGCATGACAGACGTCACCCCTGTTCTCGAGAAGGCCAGGGAGGCTGCGCTGAAGGAGTATAAGGACAGTGCCAATGTCAATGCCCTCGCCGACAATGCCGTGAAGGCGGCCAGGGAGGGGCTCATCAAGTCCGCCGAGGCAGACCACCCGAACTGCGATGTCCGCATCACTGGCTTCTACAACGAGAATGTATATTACCTTATAGTATACAAGATCTACCGCGACGTGCGCTTCGTTGGTGCTCCTCCCGCCTCTGTGGGCAAGTTCGGCGGCGAGACCGACAACTGGATGTGGCCTAGACATACCGGCGATTTCTCCATGTTCAGGGTGTATGCAGGCAAGGACAATGAGCCTGCCGACTACTCCGAGGACAATGTGCCTTACGTGCCGAAACAGTCGCTCAAAATATCCCTGAAGGGTATCAATGAGGGCGACTACGCCATGGTCATGGGCTATCCGGGACGCACACAGCGATTCCAGACGGCAGCCCAGCTCAACCAGATGCTCGCCCGCCAGGACATCAGCGTCGCTGCGAGAACATTGAGGCAGAGCGTAATGAAAGAGGGCATGGAGGCCGACCCTGCAGTGCGTCTCCAGTATGCGAACAAATACGCCAGCTCCGCCAACGGCTGGAAAAAGTGGATCGGCGAGAAGCAGGCATTCGCCAAGCTGAACATCATCGGCCGCGAGGAGGCGAAGGAGGCCGCATTCACAAAATGGGTTGGTGCCAACAAGAAGAGGACAGAGGCCTACGGAGATGCTCTCAGTATGATCAGCGAGGCGGTGGACAGCACGACTGAGGGCATAAAGGCATTGTACCTGCTCATCGAGGCTCCGTTCAATGTCGGCGCAGCCGAGGTGGGGATGTCCTGGATGATGGCTTATACCAACTCCCTCTCCGCCGCGCCTTCAGACACGGCGGGAGCTTATGAGGCGGCCCGTTCCGCAGTTCTCGCAGCATTCAAGGACTACAATGAGCCGCTCGAGAGGAAAATAGCGGCGGCAATGCTGGACTTCTACCGCAAGAACGCCAAGCCGGAGAATTATCTCAATATCACCGGCTTCGACTTCGCCACAATGGATATTCAGGAATATGTGGACTGGCTCTTCGACAACAGCATATTCTCGTCCCGGGAAAAGTTCAATGCGGCAGGCGACATCACTGTCGGAGCAGTGGCAGCCGACCCGGCGTACGCATATTACAATGCCCTCATGGATGTGTACATGAAGGTTCTTCCTGTACAGCGCAAATGGGCTCCGCAGATCTCCGAGGGCAGCAGGAAGTTCGCCGCCGGTCTCCTCGAATGGGAGAAGGGCAAGCCTTCCTATCCTGATGCAAACTCCACAATGAGGCTCTCCTACGGTACAGTGAAGGCATACTCTCCTGCCGACGGAATCCTCTACAGATATTATACGACTCTGAACGGCGTAATGGAGAAGGAGGACCCGGAGAACTACGAATTCAAGGTTCCCGCAAAGCTCAAGGAACTTTGGAATGCCAGGGATTTCGGCCAGTACGCCGGCCCGGACGGAATGGTCCCGACCTGTTTCCTCACCACCAATGACATCACGGGAGGCAACTCAGGCTCCCCTGTCCTCGATGCTGACGGCTGCCTGATCGGTCTCGCCTTCGACGGCAACTGGGAGTCGATGTCCAGCGACGTGATGTTCGAACCGGACCTCCAGCGCTGCATCTGCGTGGATATCCGCTACGTGCTCTTCCTCATGGACAAGCTCGGTGGAGCAGGCCATCTTCTTAAAGAAATGAATTTTGTAAGATAATGAAACAGAATGAGATAATGAAAATGCTCCTGGACGTCACCCATCCCGGGAAGGGCGACAGGAACATTGTCGAGCTCGGTCTCGTGGAAAGCGTGGAGATCCAGGGCAATGACGTCTGCGTCACTCTGGCCTTCCCGAAACACAGGGACCCGCTCGCGGAATACATAATCGGCAGCGCCAGGGCAGCCGTCTACAGACATTGGCCAGAGGCCGGAAAGGTTGAGGTCAAGGCCATCGTCAAGGAGGAGACTGCAAAGAAGCAGACCGGCCTCAACCTGACAATGGATGAAGTCAATAACGTACGCCATATAATCGGCATTGCCTCAGGCAAGGGCGGAGTGGGCAAATCCACCGTCGCCGTGAACCTGGCTGTGGCCCTGGCCCGTCTCGGATACAAGGTAGGCCTGGCCGACGCCGATGTCTACGGGCCTTCCGTGCCGGTGATGACCGCTACAGAGGGAGCATTGCCGGAAGCCATCAAGGATGGAGACCGCGAGGTTATAATGCCGATTGAGAAATACGGGGTGAAGTGGATGTCGATAGGCTATTTCTCACAGCCGGGACAGGCCCTCATCTGGAGAGGCCCTATGGCCTGCAATGCATTGAAACAGATGATACTGCAGGTTAGATGGGGAGCATTGGACTTCCTTCTCATCGACATGCCTCCATCAGCCTGGTTCAGGACATCCCGATGGAGGGAGCGGTCATCGTCACCACCCCTCAGGCCGTGGCCCTCGCCGACGTGGAGAAGGGCGTGGATATGTTCCGCAACAAGAATGTGGCCCGGAAGATTTTCGGCCTGGTGGAGAACATGTCCTGGTTCACGCCTGCGGAACTGCCTGATAACAAGTACTATATCTTCGGCAAGGACGGCGGCGTGAAGATGGCCGAGAATTACGGCATTCCGCTCCTTGGCCAGATTCCGCTGGTCCAGAGCATAAGGGAGAACGGGGACGAAGGCGAACCGGCCGCCCTCTCCTCAAGGCCGGACGGCATTGCCTTCATCGAACTGGCTGAAAACCTTGTCAAGGCAGTGAATATGCCTTAATAGTAAACATGCCTTAACGCAGAAGGCCCGCTCCAAAACCGGAGCGGGCCTTCTGCATTGATGATCATTTACTCCTCCCGGAGGACAATCTGCCCTCCCCGTACGTCGGCGATGACCTTGGAATTCTTGTGCACCGTGCCGTCCAGCATTGACTTGGCAAGCAGGTTCACGAGATCCCTCTGCATCACCCTCTTGACCGGACGGGCTCCGAAGGCAGGGTCATATCCCTTGTCCACCATGTAGTCCTCGAAGGCCGGGGTGAACTCCATCTCGACTCCATCCTCGGAAAGCTTCTTCCTCAAAGCCTCTGCCTGAATGTGGAGAATCTCCCTGATGTCAGCCCTGGTCAGCGGGTCGAACATGATGATCTCGTCTATCCTGTTCAGGAACTCCGGCCTGATGGTCTGCTTGAGCATATCCACCAGCTTCCTCTTGCACTCGTCCAGCATCTGGCGGCGGGAAGCGATTGCGGAAGCGTCTGCGAGCGGATCCTTTCCGCCGATTTCCGGCAGCCTGTCCATATAGCCCTGGATAATGTCAGAGCCGACATTGGAGGTCATTATTATGATCGTGTTCTTGAAGTCCACGGTACGGCCCTTGTTGTCGGTCAGACGGCCGTCATCCAGCACCTGAAGCAGAATGTTGAACACATCCGGATGCGCCTTCTCGATCTCGTCGAGAAGAACCACAGAGTATGGCTTGCGCCTTACGGCCTCGGTCAGCTGGCCGCCCTCATCGTATCCTACATATCCCGGAGGCGCACCTACAAGACGGCTGACTGTATGACGTTCCTGATACTCGGACATATCAATCCTCGTTATCATATTCTCATCATTGAAGAGGAACTCCGCAAGAGCCTTGGCCAGCTCGGTCTTGCCCACTCCGGTGGTACCCATGAAGAGGAATGAACCGATCGGGCGTTTCTCATTGGAAAGACCGGCACGGCTTCTTCTGACAGCGTCCGCAACAGCCCTGATGGCCTCTTCCTGTCCGACGACCCTGTGATGGAGTTCGTCCTCCATCCTGAGAAGTTTCGTCTTCTCGCTCTCCAGCATCTTGCTCACAGGTATGCCTGTCCACCTTGACACCACGTCAGCGATATCCTCCGGGGTAACTGCCTCGGTGATGATCGGGTCCTTCACGGCAGCCTGTTTCTCAAGCAGCTGGTCAATCTTCTTCTGCACATCGGCAATCTTGCCGTAACGGAGCTCGGCCACCTTGCCGTAATCTCCGGCCCTCTCAGCCACCTGAGCCTGGATTTTATAGTTCTCCAGCTCCTGACGGGCAGTCTGAAGCCCATCCAGAACGGCCTTCTCGTCCTCCCATTTCTTCATCAGGACGGACCGCCTTTCATTCAGTTCCTTGAGCTGGCCGTCAATCTTCTCCATCTTCAGGGATACGCCCTCGCGCTTGATGGCCTCCTTCTCGATCTCAAGCTGGCGGATTTCGCTGTTGAGATTGTCGATAGGTTCCGGAACGGAGTTCATCTCCAGCCTCAGCTTGGAAGCAGCCTCATCCACAAGGTCAATGGCCTTGTCCGGCAAAAACCTGTTCGTGATGTATCTGTGGCTGAGATTTACCGCCGCAATCAGCGCATCGTCCTCGATGCGGACCTTGTGGTGGTTCTCATACCTCTCCTTCAGGCCTCTGAGGATGGCAATTGACTCCGCCGGGGCAGGCTCGTCCACGGTCACCATCTGGAATCGTCTCTCCAATGCCTTGTCCGCCTCGAAATACTTCTGGTACTCGTCCAGAGTAGTGGAACCGACTGTCCTCAGCTCGCCCCTGGCCAGTGCAGGCTTGAGAATGTTGGACGCATCCATCGCTCCGGCACTCTTTCCCGCGCCCACGAGGGTATGGATCTCATCGATGAAGAGGATGATCTGGCCGGCGCTGTCTATCACATCCTTGACCACGCCCTTGAGCCTTTCCTCAAACTCACCCTGATACTTCGCACCTGCTATGAGGGCACCCATGTCGAGAGAATAGACCTTCTTGTCCTTGAGGTTCTCAGGAACCGCCCCGTCCACTATCTTCTGGGCCAGGCCCTCGGCAATCGCCGTCTTGCCCACACCTGGCTCGCCGACGAGGATAGGATTGTTCTTGGTACGTCTGCTCAATATCTGCAGCACCCTGCGGATCTCCTCATCCCTGCCTATCACCGGGTCCAGCTTTCCGGCCGCCGCCCGTTCATTGAGATTGGTGGCGAATCTGCTCAGGAATTCAAGCTTTCCTGAAGAGCTGTTGTTCTGCATTTCATTCATATTAACTGTCTCCTTTTATCGCATCTCCGGAAAACGACCAATGGCCGCCTGATCCGAAGACCAGACGGCTATAGTCAAATTATATTCCTGTTGCCGGATTACTGACAATCTGTCAGTCCCTGCGGCTTAAGACTGCTATTCAGCAGGAGTGGCAGGCGCTTCCTGGGCAGGTGCATCCTGCATGACAGGAGCTGAAGGGAATGCAGGCTGCTCTTCGGCCGCATTCTCGATCTTGTCAGTGATGTCCACCTGGCGACAAGACCCCAGGTGATCTTTTCAAGCATGTTGGCTGTCTGCCTTACGCCGAATGTCTGGTTGCCTGCAACGAAATTGCTGGCGAGGCTGTCTCCCTTGCCGTTCTGAAGAAGAACCGCAATTGTCAGCAGGATGCTGGCGATCACGATGAGAACTACGAGAATTGAAAATATAACGTTCATAAATTCTGATTATTTATCAATTTGTCCAATTTTTCAATAAGGGATGCAAAGTAAGCACTTTTTTCCGGGAATGCCAAAAGAAGTTTGCGATAAATGCTTTTCGACTGCTCAAAATAGCCCTGTTCGGCATAAATTTCCGCCAATGTCTCTGTGCAGAACTCGAGACTGAGGCTGTCTTCGGCATTGCCTGAAGCAAATTCCTTGCGGTCCGGGGCGCGGAATGTGAAATTGTCCCCGGCCCTGCGGACCTTGTCATATTCATCCTTGGAGAAGAAGTCCCCTCCCGGCACCGGACGGGCAGCCCTGGCCGGCTGTGCGGCAGGCTCAGCGGCGTCTCCGGACCTGGACTCTTCCATATATGAACTCAGAAGGGTCTCGAGGTCACTGTCCGAATAATCCTTCACCGCAGATGACCTCATTATTCCCGAAATGATGCTCCTGTCAGCCACATACATGGCCTGGTCCGCATACTGGCCCACTCCCCATGACTCGCCTCCGAGTGCCGACATCCTGACGCAGAGTTCCTTCCTCGCCGCGGCGAACCACGGATAGAGGTTGACAACCCCGGCCAGCTCTTCCATAGTCAATGTCCTCAGATTGATTGTCCCTGACCCTTCCATATTACCAATTGGCCACTGTAGCATTGAACATATCCTCGCATAACTTTTCAATAATCTCCTCACACAGAGAAGCTTCCACCGCATCGAGGGACTGCGTGGAATCATAGTCGGCATAAGCGGAGAACGACTTGTCCGGGAAATCGTCCTCCGGATATTTCCGGTTCGTGAACGAAATCTTGACAGACACGGTAAGACGGTTCTGTGCGGCAACTTCCTGGGCTGTCACCGCAGTTGCCCTGATGTCATAACCGGTAACCGCTCCGGTAATCTCCAGATCCCCGTCCATATCCACCTGCTCCAGACGCGTCATCTTGCGGAACTTGTCCTTCAGCGCCTCCGTGAGGTCATTGCTCAGATTCGGATTGACCTTAAGAGCCTTATATTCGAAATAGTTGATAGTCACCGTCTTCACGTCGGGCTGGATGGAGGTTCCGCTGAATGAGTAAATCCCGCAGGAACGCACAATCAGGCCCGCCGCGGCTATCGACATGACGGCGCACATTGTCTTCAATGTCTTCCTTATATTCATAACCTTCATTTCTTCTGGCTCCTGTACTCCGGAGGGAGCTTCCTGTAAAGCGTGCGCTCGGAGATGCCCAGCTCCTCGGCAGCCTTCTTCCTGTTGCCGCCGTGCTTCTCCAGAGCCCTGCGGATGAGCTCCTGGCTGACCTTGGAAATCGAGAAGGCCTCATCCTCCTCAGGGCTGATTTCCCTCACCGGACGGCTTCTGTCAATATCTCCCTGAACGTCAATGTCATCGTCCTCATTGCCCCAATGGGCAGCAGGCTTGGACACATAGCCCGCATCCGGCGCAGGAAGGCTCTTCTGGTCCCCGAGAGGCGACGCCACCTGGGAAGCGGCCGTGAAATTTCCCGAGGCAATGATCTGCTTCATCTTGTTGATTTCGGCATTGAGGCCGTACAGGGCCTTGTAGATTTCCTGCTTCTCGCTCCTGGTAATGCTCTCCGAATTGTCCCCGTACATCGCCGGAAGAGCGTTCACGTCATCCTGAGGGATGTACTTCGAGAGAGTCTCGGCATTGACCTCGCATTTCCCGGAAACCGGGGACAGCCTGTGGCTTTCAAGGGCGGACACCGTCTCGGTGACGTTCTTGAGCTGGCGTATGTTGCCAGGCCAGCGGTAATTCGAGAGCATCTCGACCGCATCGTGGGTGAGAGTGACCTTGTTCATCCCGTATTTCTCGGAGAAATCGGAAGTGAACTTCCTGAACAGCAGGTAGATATCCTGCTTCCTGTCACGGAGGGCGGGCATCCTGATCTGCACGGCGTTCAGTCTATAATATAGGTCTTCCCTGAACTTTCCCTTGGAAACGGCGTACATAAGGTCCACATTGGTGGCGGCTATCACCCTGACATCAGTCTTGCTGACCTTGGAATCACCGACCCTGATGAACTCTCCGGACTGGAGAACCCTCAGGAGCTTGGCCTGGGACGGCAGCGGGAGCTCCCCCACCTCGTCGAGGAAAAGAGTACCTCCGTCAGCCACCTCGAAATAGCCCTTCCTGTCATCCACGGCTCCGGTGAACGAGCCCTTCACGTGGCCGAAAAGTTCGGAGTCGATGGTACCTTCAGGAATGGCCCCGCAGTTGACCGCAAAGTATTTCGCATTCTTCCTGCGTCCGTTCTGGTGTATGATTTTCGGGATGTTGTCCTTGCCGACTCCGCTCTCGCCTGTCACAAGGACAGTCAGTTCTGTCAAAGCGACAGCCATCGCCATCTCGATGGCACGGTTCAGCGCCGGATCATTGCCGATTATATCGTATTTGTTCTTTATTTTCTGTAATTCTTGTGCTTCCATATGGGACAAAGTTACAAAATCAGTTCAAAATATGAACGCTTATAACGGAAAATTGCAAAATTGTTAGTATCTTGGCGGAAAATTTGAATATAGGTTTAACAAATACTATTTACTTATCGTTTCAATTATGAGAAAGCAAATCAAAAATTTGGCAATGGCAGTCGTTGCGATTGCCGCTGTCGGCTGTGCTTCACCAGAGAAGATGGCAGAGATGGCAGAGAGCGTTACCGTTACCTGCGATCCTTCACCTCTCGAGGTTGTTGCCGGCAAGATTGACGCTACCGTGTCCGTTACCTATCCTGCAGATTATTTCCACAAGAAGGCGATTCTCGAGGTTACTCCTGTTATCGTATTCGACGGTGGCGAGGCCAAGATGACCCCGTTCATGTATCAGGGCGAGAAGGTTAAGGACAACTACACTGTTGTTTCTTCAGACGGCCAGACCGTTACCGAGAAGGTACACTTCGACTATGTAGAGGGAATGGAGGCATGCCACCTCGAGCTCCGCGGCGTAGTCAAGTATAAGGCAAGAACCTGGGATCTCCCTATCAAGAAGGTCGCTGACGGTGCCAACACCACCTATATGCTCGTTGCTCTCGGCGGAAAGGCCGGCCACGTTGCATACAAGGCTGACAACTATCAGGAGGTTATTCCTCAGACCGCTGAGGGCCAGATTCTCTACACCATCAACTCTGCCGACGTTCGCCGCAAAGAGCTCAAGTCCGAGTCCATCAAGGATTTCCAGGCTGCTCTCGACGAGATCAAGGCTAACGAGAGGAAGACTCTCAAGGGCACTGAGGTTGTAGCTTACGCTTCACCGGACGGTGGCGAGTCTCTCAACGCAAAACTTTCCGACAAGCGTTCCCAGAGCGGTGCAAAGGCTTGGTCAAAGGTTATCGGCGGCAGAGAGGTTGCTGATCCTGAGGTCAAGAGCGTAGGTCAGGACTGGGAAGGCTTCCAGGAGCTCGTTGCCAAGTCTGACATCGAGGACAAGGACCTCATCATCCGCGTTCTTTCAATGTACAGCGATCCTGCAGTCCGCGAGAGCGAGATCAAGAACATGTCCGAGGTTTACACTGTCCTCAAGAAGGAAGTTCTCCCTGAGCTCCGCCGCGCAAGATTCATCGCCAACGTTGAGTATCAGAACTACACCGCCGAGGAGCTTCTCAAGCTCGTTGAGGAGAACAGCGACGTTCTCGACGAGGAGGCTCTTCTCCGCTCTGCATCCCTCGTTAAGGATCTCGATGCAAAAGAGGCTATCTACAAGAAGGCTATCGACAAGTACAACAGCGACCGCGCACAGTTCAACCTTGGCGTAGTTTATCTCGAGCAGGGTGAGCTTGGCAAGGCTGAGAAGGCATTCGCAAAGGTTGAGACCAAGGATGCTGACCTCAAGACCGCTGAGGGTGTGATCGCTCTCCGCAATGGTGACCTCGCTGCTGCCGAGAAGGCATTCGCTGCTGCCGGCGACACCGAGAACCAGGCTGTTGTCGACATTCTCAACGGCAACTATGCAAAGGCTGCCGCTGCCCTCAAGGGTACCAACAGCTTCAACGAGGCTCTTGCTGACGTTCTTACCGACAATCTTTCCGCTGCTTCTGCAGCTCTCAAGTGCAGCTGCCCTAAGGCTGAGTACCTCCGCGCCATCATCGCTGCCCGCCAGGGCAACAAGGACGAGGTTGCCGCTCACCTTGCAAAGGCTGCTGAGTGCGACGCTCTCGAGGCACGCGCTGAGAAGGATATCGAGTTCGCTCAGTACAGATAATATGAACGACGTTTCGAGACGTTGAACAATACCTGGGGTGGCTATCTGCAGTCACCCCATTTTTTTTGACAGACAGGCCCGCCGGGCATCATTGCACGAAATGAATCTCAGACTGGACGACATCGCAAGGAATCTTCCCGCATACGGAATAGCTGACGAGGTGAACAGAAGCCTCGCCGTCAATCCCCGTCTCGTGGTCACCGCGCCTCCGGGAGCCGGAAAATCCACATTGCTGCCTCTGACAATGCTGGAAGGCACCAATGGCGGCGGGAAAATATTGATGCTTGAGCCAAGGAGAATCGCCGCCGTGCAGATTGCCGGCAGGATGGCCGAGCTTGCAGGCTGCCGGGTCGGGGACGAGGTGGGCTACCGGATCAGATTCGAGAACAGGACTTCCGGGAAAACCCGCATCGAGGTATTGACAGAAGGCATCCTGGGCAGGATGCTGGTAGCCGACCCCGCTCTGGAAGGTGTCTCCGCCGTGATATTTGACGAGTTCCACGAGAGAAGCCTGGCCTCGGACGAAGCCCTTGCACTGGTTCTTGAGGCACAAAGAATCCTGCGGCCGGACCTGCGCATCATAATAATGTCTGCCACCATTGACACGGATGAGATCTGCGGGAAGCTCGGGGCGCCGCTCATTGAGGGCAAGGGCAGGATGTTCCCTGTGGAATTGCGGTATGCGCAGAAGGACATTGACCTGAAAAATCCGGCCGAGGAAGTGGCCAGATGCGTTTTTGCGGCCCACCGGGACAATGAAGGGGACATATTGGCATTTCTCCCGGGAGAGGCGGGAATCCGGCGGTGTGCGGAACTTCTCGAGGGAAATCTCGGCGGCACCCGCATTTTTCCGCTCTATGGAATGCTGCCGAAAGAGGAGCAGAGGCGGGCCATTGCTCCAAGCCGTCCCGG
>SFPH01000080.1 GCA_004552115.1 Bacteroidales bacterium | reverse complement strand
CTGAACAGAATGAGAGCATTGCCTTCATGATGACTGAGGATGACGGGGGAACCAGGACGACGTTGAAAGGCAGCCGCTGCAACACCTGATTCCGTCTCACAACCACCATAAAGTCGGAAATCTGGGGATCATACAGTTTCAGCTCAGCCTCGGTGGATGCCGTGAAGTCCTCTACCTTGCCGCATTTGACGAAGAATTCAGAGGCCCCGGCAAACCAGGAATCGTAGTTTCTCCTCATCATGAAGTCCTTGATTACCAAGGTCCTCACCCTTGAAGATGCCGGCATCGGCGCAGACAATCCCATCGGGGCTCCGACCACTATGGACCCCCCGCCGCTACCCCACTCGGGATTTTTCCTGCGCAGCATCTCCAATGAAGTGAAACGGCTGTCGTCATTGCGGTTGACGACCCAGACAGGCACGTTTTCCGCCATTTCCTCATCCACCTCCACCACCTCGCAGGTCCTCCCTCCGCCCGGCGTTTCCACGATTCTGTATCCGATGTTTGCCTCAGCTCCGTTCTCGGGGTCGAAAGTGATGACAGGCATAGTCTCCCCGTCCCATCTCTCAGAATAAGGCCAGTAAATCTGGATCACCGGAACCTGCTGACCTTGTGGGGCATACATATTCCCATATCAGATCCCTCAGCGGTCGGGCAAAGGCTTTGGTCCGCATTGACTTCACATCCTCGTCATCCCCTACCCCGGAGCCCGGAGACTCAAAAAGATCCTTCATGGTATATTCCTCGTCATAGCCATTGTCCGAAGAGGATGAAACCGCCTGGTGGACTTCCATAAGGTGGTCTTGTTCCAAAGGCAGGGCTGACAGCATTCTTGCGACGCTGTCAATAGACACTGTATCGGCAGGATAACCCTTCTCTCCGGTATGGTCCACATACTCACATCCCGCCATCAGCGACAGCCCGGCGGCAAGCGCCGTTTTCATAAAGACATCAATTTTCCTCATCATATCAACCATTGTTTTACCGGTCCCGGGGCACTCCGGAGCCGCAATGCAAAGTGACGAAGATTTATCCGCATTCGGAAAATGAAAACGGATAAAATGAAAAAACCTGCACAGGAGGGCGCAGGTCACGGTTTTTCCTGTCTGAAAAACTGGAGAAATGACATAAATGAGGTCCCGGCTCCGCTATGAAGCCAGCCGGTAGATGACAAAACGGTTCCTGTCGTTCAGATCCTTCACCACGGATACGTCGCTGAAGCCAGCCTCACGGAAAAGCTCCGAGGTTTCCCGTCCCAGCCTCTCATTGATTTCGGCCATCCCCATCCCGCCGGGGAGGAGACATCGCCTGCTCCAGCATGCAACAGCCCGGTAGAAGACCAGAGGGTCGTCATCCGGCACGAAAAGGGCGATTCCCGGCTCATGGTCCAGAACATTGACCCTCATATCCTTCTTCTCCGACTCCATTATGTACGGAGGGTTGCTCAGCACGATATCGAACTTTCCAAGTTCAGGGCTGTCATTGAGAATGTCCGCCTTGACGAAATCCGGACGGCGGGCACTCCCTGTTTTGAGTTCAGGAGTGAAGTCCTGTCCCGCAGCCATCCTCAAGGCCTCTTCCGATATGTCAACCCCGGTCACAATGCATCCCGGAGCCGACAGGGCCAGAGTCCAGGCTATGCATCCGGAGCCTGTGCACAGGTCCAGCACCCTTACAGGCTCGGCATTCTTCCCGAAAGGAAACCGCATGCGGATCAGCCTGATCGCATGAGCGACAGCTTCACGGCAGAGCAGTTCGGTTTCAGGACGCGGTATCAGGACGGCCGGGCTGACATTGAAACTGCGGCCGTAGAATTCGGCCTTGCCAGTGACGTATTGCAGAGGTTCTCCCCCTGACAGCCTGGCAAGAGCGTCCCGCAGTCTTCCCATTGCAGCCTCCGGAACCTCTGTCCTGGGCTCCACAATGTGCGTATAGCTCTTTGTCCCGATAATGCTCCCGCAAAGAATCAGTACAATGTTTCTTGCCTCATTCTCAGGATACAGCATGCGGAGGGAGGAAATTCCCTCCCTGATGAAGTCAGACAGAAGCATGCCGGCTATGAATTACTGATGAGCGTGGAGAGGAAGGATGTCATGTCCAGACCTGCGGCACGAACCATCTTCGGGACCAGCGATGCGCTGGTCATTCCCGGAATGGTATTGACTTCCAGGAAGTAAACTCCGTCATCCGCGGAAATGTAGTCCATCCTGACGACTCCCGAGCATCCGAGATGCTCATAAAGCCGGCAGGTGATGTCCTGGATCAGTCCAGACTCGCTTTCAGGAATAGGAGCCGGACAGAGTTCCTGGCTGTGGCCATTGTACTTCGCATCGTAATCAAAGTATTCGTTCCCGGTCACAATCTGGATGACGGGGAGCGCCCTGACCTTGTCCCCGTCCCTGTAGGCGGCGCAGGTAAGCTCCTTGCCCTCAATGCCTTTCTCCACGATTACGGCAGGGCCCTCCGAAAATGCATAATTGATTGCGGACGGCAGTGAAGCGGCATCCTTAACCTTGGAAATGCCGAAACTGCTGCCTCCGTCTGTCGGTTTCACGAACACCGGGAATCCGAGTTCGGCAGCCACGCGGGCGGAGAACCCTTCCACGTCCATCCCCTTGCGGATAAATGCATCAGGGGCGAACTTGACGTAGTCCACGCCACGGAGATAGCTCTTGCAGGAATATTTGTCGAAAGCAACTGCAGACACGAAGGCGCTGCACCCGCTGTGGGGAATGCCGAGCATCTCGAAATAGCCCTGGAGAAGACCGTTCTCGCCCGGGGCTCCGTGCTGCATTATATAAACGTAGTCAAACTTGATCTTCTCCCCATAGACCGTGACGGAAAAATCGTTCTTGTCGATTTCCGGGCGGGCTTCCTCAGGAAATGTCACACGCATCGAATCCTTGTTGCGATAGGCCACGAGACTCCATTTCCCGAAACGGGCGAAAATCTCATACACATTGTAACATCCTTCGTCAATGCGGGAGGCGGTGAACTCCCCGCTTCTGCAGGCGACCTCCCATTCGGAAGAATCGCTGCCATAAACCACTGCTATGGTCTCAATCTTTGCCATATTGTCAATCAAAATAATAATCCGTCTCGCTCCCTGCCCCGGCGTTGGTATCCTCGTCTCCTCCGCTGCAGCTCAGGTCAACCGTCATTCCGGCAGGTGCCACGAAGCGGTCGGACTCGGAAATGCCGAGAGTGCCGTCGGCAAGGACTTTCTTCATGAATAATCCCCATATCGGGAGGGCCATGTTGGAACCGCTTCCCAATGCGAGAGACTGGAAATGGACCTGTCTGTCCTCAGCTCCCACCCATATGCCTGCGGTAATAGTCGGGGTATATCCTATGAACCATCCGTCGGCATTGTCATTGGTGGTTCCGGTCTTGCCGGCGATTTCACCCTTGAGACCGTATTTAGCCCTCAGTCTTGCTCCCGTACCGTTATTTATCACGCCTTCCATAAGATTCACCATGAGGTAGGCAGTCTGCTCGCTGATGGCCTCCTTGCGGCGGTTGGTGAACTCGCCGAGCACATTGCCCATATTGTCCTCGATCCTGGTCACGAACTGAGGGGTGACATACACGCCCTTGGACGGGAATGTGTTGTATGCGGAAACCATCTCGTACAATGAAAGGTCGGCAGGACCCACGCAGAGCGAAGGCACGGCGTCCACGTGGCTCTGGATGCCCATAGTCCGCATCATGTCAGCCATCGGCTCGGGTCCGAGCTGCTTCATCAGATAGGCGGAGATGTTGTTCGAACTGTGGGTGAGACCCCACTTGAGAGTTACTGTCTGACCGATCCAGATATCCTTGTCGGTACTTCTCGGAGTCCACTCGTCCTCGCCTACTATGAATGTCTGAGGGACATTGACCACCTTGGTGCATGGAGTCATTCCGGACTGCATCGCCAATGTGTAGAGGAAAGGCTTGACCGTGGAGCCCACCTGACGCTTGCCCTGGCGGACATTGTCATATTTGAAATATCTGTAGTTCGGACCTCCGACATAGGCCTTGATGTGGCCTGTGACAGGCTCGATTGCCATGAAGCCGGCCCTGAGGATTGACTTGTAGTATCTGATGGAGTCGTCAGGCGTCATCGTGGTGTCCGCATAGCCTTTCCTGTTCCAGGAGAAAACCCTCATGTTGACAGGCACGGAGAAACTCTTCAGGATTTCCGCCTCGCTCCTGCCCTCCTTCTTCATCATTCTGTAGCGGTCGCTCCACCTGCGGGCCTGCTTCATCACCAGATCCCGGGTGGATTTCTCGACATCATTGGAGAAAGGCTTGTTGGTCTTGTACTTGAGATCGCGCTCGAAACTCTTCTGCAGATCCTTTCCGAGATGCTCGGCGACTGCCTGCTCGGCGTATTTCTGCATCTTTGCGCTGATGGTCGTATAGATCCTGAGGCCGTCCTTGTCCAGGTTGTACCGGGTTCCGTCCGGCTTGCGGTTCTTGTTCAGCCATCCGTAAAGCGGATCGTCAGCCCAGAGAACCGAGTCTGCAGCATAGTCCTCCCTGTAGGCATATTTTGAACGCTGCGGCTCGTCCGCATTCATCACGCGCCTGAGCATGTCCCTGAAATACGGCGCCAGACCTGCATTGTGGTCCTGTACCTGATAATCTATAGTGATAGGTATCTGCTGGATCGAGTCCCTCTCCGCCTTCGTGAGGTATCCAGCCTTCTCCATCTGTCCTATAACGAAATTGCGGCGGACCAGGGCCTTGTCAGGATTCAGGGCAGGATTGTACCTGGTAGGCTTGTTGACCATTCCCACGAGAGTGGCGCTCTCCTCCACGGTGAGGTCGGCCGGCTCCTTCGCGAAGAAGGTCTGCGATGCGGCCCTTACGCCATAGGCATTGCTGCCGAAGAAGATGGCATTGAGATACATGTCCATGATCTCCTCCTTGGTGTAGTCACGCTCGAGCTTGACGGCGGTTATCCATTCTTTCAGCTTGATAATCACCAGCTTGACCTTGGATACGCCGGGGATTCTGCTGCTTACGTCTGCCCTGGGATACAATGTCTTCGCAAGCTGCTGGGTGATGGTGCTTCCGCCTCCCTGGCTGGAATCGCTGAGGAGCAATGTCTTCACGAGCACCCTTCCGAGACTCTGGAAATCAATGCCGGAATGGTTGTAGAACCTTCTGTCCTCGGTTGCCACCGCCGCCTGCACAAGATATGGCGAAAGTTCGTCGTAGGATACGAGTTCCTCGAACGAAGGAATGTCGGCGAATGCCCACACGAGGAGAATCATTGCAAGGAGGAGCAGCACCGGAGCTGAGATGATGATCCAGAACCATTTGACGATCTTCTTTCTTGTAATGTCTGTCATTTTCTATCAATATTATAGCGGATTTCTCCGGTTTTCGTGTTTAAGGATGACAAAAATACATAGAAAATTTGGAAATTAGCCTCATTTGTGTTTTACTTTGCATCCTAATTCAAAAAAATGAAACAAATGGAGGGGAATCTTGTGATTGTGGAGTCGCCGGGAAAAATCGGCAAGCTTCAGAAATTTCTGGGAAAGGACTATATCGTAAAATCAAGCATAGGACACATCAGGGACCTTCAGGACAAGAAATTGAGCGTGGATATCGAACACGGGTTCACGCCCGAGTACGTCATTCCGGCTGACAAGAAAAAGGTTGTCGCCGAACTGAAGAAACTTGTGGGAGAGGTCAAGACGGTATGGCTTGCATCCGATGAAGACCGGGAAGGAGAGGCGATATCCTGGCATCTCTACGAAGTTCTCGGACTCAAGGACAAGGATACAAAAAGGATTGTCTTCCACGAAATTACCGAAGAGGCCATCCTCAACGCCGTCAAGAACCCGAGGGAGATCAACATGGACCTCGTCGATGCCCAGCAGGCCAGAAGGGTTCTGGACAGGCTGGTAGGTTTCGAGGTGTCTCCTATCCTCTGGAGAAAGATTCAGCCGAAGCTCTCGGCGGGAAGGGTGCAGAGCGTGGCCCTGAGGCTTGTAGTGGACAGGGAGAGGGAAATCATGGCCTTCAACCGGGAAGCCTACTACAAGACGGACGCAGTCTTCACTCCCGAAGGAGGGAATGTGAAGGTCAATGCCACACTGGGGACCAGGTTCAGGACAGTTGACGAGGCCAGGAAGTTCCTCGAGGACTGTGCCGGAGCCGAATTCAGGGTGGGCAGTATCGACAAGAAGGCAGCCACAAGATGCCCGGCAGCCCCGTTCACCACATCCACGATGCAGCAGGAGGCGGCCAGAAAGCTGCACTTCCCTGTCAACACCACGATGAGAGTGGCTCAGAGCCTGTACGAGAAGGGTCTCATCACCTATATGAGAACCGACTCCACAAACCTCTCGAAGCTCGCCCTGGGAGCATCCCGGGACTACATCGTGAAGAATTTCGGAGAGAACTATTCCAAGACAAGGCAGTACCGCACCACGTCCAAGGGAGCACAGGAGGCGCACGAGGCGATCAGGCCTACATACATCGGCAACACCTCCATCGAAGGCACCCCTCAGGAGCAGAAGCTTTACAATCTCATCTGGAAACGCACCATCGCATCCCAGATGGCCGACGCCTCTCTGCTGAACACGAACATAAGGATTGTCAATGACAGACGAGAGGAGAAATTCGCCGTTCAGGCCACCCAGATAGTATTTGACGGCTTCCTGAAGGTCTATATGGAAAGCTACGATGACCAGCAGGACGAGCAGGAGGTCATTCTCCCGGCCCTCAATGTCGGAGACAGGATGATTCCTCAGTCATTCTCATCCTCCGGCAAGTTCACAACCCCTCCTCCGAGATATTCGGAGGCATCCCTCGTAAAGAAGCTTGAAGAACTCGGAATCGGCCGTCCGGCCACATACGGAACCATCATATCCACCCTCACGACCGGCCGGGGCTATATCGTGAAAGGAGACAAGGAGGGAGAAAAGATACCTGTGACCTGCCTGTCGATGAAGAACGGCATCATAACCGAAAGCATGAAGGCGGAACCGGTCGGCGCAGAAAAGGGGAAGCTTCTTCCGCAGGAAATCGGAATGATAGTGACCGACTACCTCGTGAAGAACTTCGGCAACATAATGGACTACGATTTCACGGCCAATGTTGAGAATGATTTCGACAAGGTAGCCAAGGGACAGCTCCGGTGGAACAAGCTCATAGCGGAATTCTACGCACCTTTCCACAAGAAGGTGGAGGATGTACTGGAAAGCAGGGAATACGGAAGCAGGGTAAGCAGGGAACTCGGAAAGGATCCGTCTGACGGACAGCCTATTGTCGCCAAATTCGGACAATACGGACCTTACATTCAGAAAGGTGAAGGCGAGAACCGCCAGTTCGCCCATCTTGCCCCGGGCCAGCTGATAGAGAGCATAACCCTGGAGGAAGCCCTCAGGCTTTTCCTCCTTCCGAGAAAGGTCGGCAGCTACAACGGCATTGACATCATAGCCACCAAGGGCAAATTCGGCCCTTACCTCAAGTATGGTGACAAGAACACCTCGCTTCCAAGGGGGAAAGATCCGTTGACCGTAACCCTAGAGGAGTGTATCTCATTGATAGACAGCATTGGCAACAAGGCGTCTGCGAACACCCCCCTGCTTGAATTCAAGGAAAGTGACATCCAGGTCATCAACGGAAGATACGGCCCTTACATCAAGCATGACGGCAAGAATTTCAAGATTCCCAAAGGGACCGACGCCGCCACTCTCACCGAGGAAAGATGCAAGGAAATAATCTCCTCTTCGGAACCTTCAAAGAAAGGCTTCAGGAGAAGGAAATCCTGACGGAAGTAAACGATTGAAAGGATACAATAGGTTATCTTTTAAGACTTAGGGACTGCAAAAACTTATCTTTTATAAGATTTTGTGGCCCCGAAGTGATATTTTATAGAAAATTTGATTAATTTTGCATCTGTTGAATTAAAAATCAGAAGCAATGAGCAAGTATCACATTGACCAGACCGACCAGAAGATCCTTTCATTCCTCGTGAAGAATGCGCGCATGCCTTTCCTCGAGATAGCCCGCGAATGCGGAGTTTCAGGAGCGGCGATTCATCAGAGAGTCAAAAGGCTCGAGGCCGCCGGAGTCATAACCGGTTCCAGGCTGCTCGTGAAGCCGCAGGCGCTCGGCCTGAACATCTGCGCATTCATGAGCATTTCTCTCTCCGAGGCAGACAAGTACAATGAAGTGGTGGAATGTCTGAAGAAGATACCTGAAGTGGTGGAATGCCATTTCGTGACGGGCAAGTACGCTCTTCTCGTAAAGATTTATTGCTTTGACAACGACCACCTTATGGAGGTTCTCCTGAACACCATACAGAAAATCCCCTACATTCTGGCAACTGATACGATGATAGCCCTCGACGAGGCCATCGACCGCCAGGTATGGGTCAAGGATTACGAGAACACGACTTTCAACAACGGAAAGGAAGAATAGGACTACTTCCCGAGCTTCATGACGGCCTCGGCAAGGATGAGGTCCTCGGGAGTCGTCAGCTTGAAATTGAGCCTCTCGCCTTCGCAGAAAGCGAGGGGTATTCCGTATCTGGACGCCACTGAAGCGTCATCGGTAAATGATACGTCATAAGCCTGGCCGTAAGCCGCCCTGATGTCCTCGGATCTGAAAATCTGGGGAGTCTGCGCACCGAAGAGCACGGACCTGTCCGGTTCGGGACCGGAAGACTGCACAAGCCTGCCGTCATTGTCCTTCCGGAGCATTTTCAGGGTGTCCACGACAGGAAGCACCGGTATCAGTGCCCTGCAATCCGATTCATCAAAGCGGGAGAACATCGACCTTATGAATTCCACGGTAAGGAGGGGTCTGACGCCATCCTGTATGGCAACAACGGCCCCGTCGGGGATTTTCGACAATGCCGCCTTCACGGAATGGAAACGTGTGATTCCCCCGCTCACAATCATCTGTGGACAGTTGAAATTGTTCTCGACACAATATCTCCGCCACCAGTCAGCATACTCGCCGCCCTGCGGGAGAACAGTCACGACAGATATGTCGGGAACAGCCTCGACGAACTTTCTGATAGTGGTGTGAAGCACCGCCCTGCCACCCAGAGGAAGGAACTGTTTCGGCAATTCCGTGCCCATCCGGGAACCGTGGCCTGCGGCCATTGCTATCAAATAACATTTTCTGTTCATAAAAGGTCAGATTACGCAACAAATTTAAGATTTTTTTCGTACTTTTGACGAAAATATGTTCAAACCGAAAAAACAGAGAAATATAATATGGCATTTTCATTTCTGACACAGGAACTTGCGATGGATCTGGGCACAGCCAACACCATCATCTTCCAGAATGATCAGATAGTACTTGACGAGCCCAGCATCGTGGCAGTCGAGAGCAGCAGCGGGAAATGCATCGCACTCGGGCACAAGGCCAAGCTGATGCATGAAAGAGAATATCCGGGAATCAAGACAATCCGTCCGCTCAAGGACGGCGTGATCGCCGACTTCAATGCGGCTGAAATGATGATAAGGGGATTCATCAAGCAGGTGAACAGCAAGAGAAGGTCCTTCTTCTCCCCGAGCCTCAAGCTTGTCGTAGGCATTCCTTCCGGCAGTACCGAGGTTGAAATCAGGGCGGTCAGGGATTCTTCCGAGCATGCAGGAGGCAGGGATGTGTACCTCATTTCCGAGCCTATGGCAGCCGCATTGGGAATCGGCCTTGAAGTGGAAGCCCCTAAGGGAAGCATGGTAGTGGACATCGGAGGAGGAACAACCGAGATTGCGGTCATTTCCCTCGGTGGTATCGTGATACAGGACAGCATCAGGACTGCGGGAGACGTTTTCACCAGCGACATCCAGTCCTATCTCAGGCAGCAGCACAACATCAAGGTGGGAGAAATCACCGCCGAGAAGATCAAGATTGCGGTAGGCGCCGTGATTCCGGAGCTCAGGGAAGGAGCACCGGAGCCTTACTGCGTGAAGGGAGCCAACCTGATGACAGCGCATCCTGTCGAGGCTTCCATCCCTTATCAGGAAATCGCCCACTGCCTCGACAAGTCTGTCGGAAGAATCGAGACCTCCATCCTCCACGTACTGGAGCAGACGCCGCCTGAGCTGTATTCCGACATTGTGGAGAACGGAATCTACCTCTCCGGAGGCGGAGCCCTGCTCAGAGGTCTTGCCACAAGGCTCACAGACAAGGTCAACATCCAGTTCCACGTTGCGGAGGATCCGCTTCACGCCGTAGCAAGAGGCACTTGCATCGCTCTCAAGAATGCAGAGAACTGCTCTTTCCTGAAGAGGTAGGATGCAGCGCAGGAGAACCATAACCGGAACATTGATCAATACGGCAGTCTTCATTCTACTGGAGATTGCCGCACTTGGTATGTTGAGACACGGTGACAGCCTCCAGGACCTGTTCATATCCACCGACTATGCTTCCCTCAGGACCGAGAACAGGCATCTGGCGGAGGAGATACTCCGGCTCACGGAGACGATAACCAGACTGGAAGAGGAGGCTGCCGCAGCGGCGGCATGCGATTCCGCAGACTACACAACCGCCTGGCGGGGGAAATACGAGTTCATCCCGGCGGAGGTCATCAAGAACAGCGTAAACAAGCAGCATAACTATCTGATAATAGGGAAAGGTTCCGATGACGGCGTCAGGCCCCAGACCGGAATCATCACCAGCCGGGGAGTAATCGGAATTGTCGATGCGGTCAGCAGACATTATTCCTACGCCATATCGTTTCTCAACTCCGACAGCAGCATAAGCGCAAGAATCGGAAAGGACGGGGCGGCGGGACCGATGGCCTGGGACGGGAAAGGCTCGGGGAACGCATTGCTGAGAGAGATTCCACTTCAGGTGAAATTCGAAGAGGGGGACACCGTCTACACGAGCGGATTCTCCACCATATTCCCTCCTGACATCCCTATCGGCAGGATAACAGGCTCCCGGATAGTCAACGGGGCCACATTCGAGATCAAGGTCAGCCTGTTCCAGGACTTCTCATCCGTCAGGCACGTCTGCCTCGTGAGAAATCGGGATCTGGACGAAATCATGTCACTCGAGAAAGGAGGAGCTGAACAATGAGACACAATTACGGAATAACATTCCTGCTGCTTGCGGCAATACAGCTGCTTATTTGCAATTATCTGAATATCAGCGCCTACATTACCATAAGCCTGCTGCCCGTACTGATCCTGTGCTTCCCGACAAGATTCAGCACTCTGAGCGCGATGCTGGTCGCATTCGCCACAGGCCTGGCGACCGATCTGCTCGCCGAAGGGACAATCGGGCTGAACGTCTTCGCCCTCCTCCCCGTGGCGGCTGTCCGCAGAACTCTCTGCGACTGGATCTTCGGCCAGGAGATAAGCCTGCTCGACGAGGATATCTCGATCAGGAAATTCGGTGCATTGAAGATGACGTTCGCCATCTCCGTGGCCTATGCCGTTTTCCTGCTTTTCTACATCGCTGCAGACGGAGGCCCGGCAAGGCCTATCCTGTTCAACCTTATCAGATTCGGATGCTCGCTGATACCCGGAGTGCTGATCTCATTGCTGGCGGCCAGGGTTCTGGACCCTTACGGAGGAAGATGAGATGAAACTTGAACGGGCCAACAAGCTGAGAATCGGTCTTCTCATAATGGCGGGAATTCTCATCGCCAAGATTTTCTATATTCAGATCATCGACGACCGCTACAAGATCGACGCATCCAACAACTCGATGGTGTATGACATCATCTACCCGACCAGAGGCGTGATCTATGACAGGAACGGAAAGATCATAGTCGGCAACAAAGTGGCCTACGACATTCTCGTGACGCCCAAGGAAGTCACGGAATTCGACACCCTCCTGCTCGCCAGCGTTCTGGAAGTGGAACCGGACTTCATCAGAAGCAAGATGGCCGAATACAGGAAGAACAGGAGGAGAATCGGCTACCAGTCCGTCATAATGATGAAGCAGCTCTCCGCCGAGAAATATATGAAGTTCTCCGAAATCCAGTACAAGTTTCCGGGTTTCAGGGGACAGGTCAGGAGCATCAGGGACTACCCTTTCAATGCAGGAGGCAATCTTCTCGGCTACGTATCCGAGGTGGACCAGGCCTACATCAGCAGGCATCCGGGCGAATACCGGCCCGGAGACTATGCCGGCAAGACCGGCCTTGAGGCGGCAAGGGAAGCCGACCTGAAGGGCGAAAAAGGCTATCACATCTATCTGAGGAATTCCCACAACCAGATACAGACCAGGTACAAGGACGGCGAGATGGACAAGGAAGCCATCCCCGGCAAGGACATTGTGACCACCATCGACGCCGATCTGCAGCAATACGGCCAGCTCCTGATGCAGAACAAGGTAGGCAGCCTGGTAGCCATAGAACCTTCCACCGGGGAGATTCTGACGATGGTTTCCAGCCCGGGAATCGACGTCGAGATGCTGGCGGACATCGGCAAGCATTACAAGGAAATTGTCAGCGACCCGCACAAGCCTATGTTCAACCGCGCCGTGCAGGCTCCATACCCTCCGGGCTCGGTGTTCAAACTCGTGAACGGCCTCATTGGCCTTGAGGAAGGAGTACTCAAGCCGGAATACACATATCCCTGCAACAAGGGATACTATTTCGGAAAACACAAGCTGGGATGCCACGCCCACCGCTCCCCTCTTGACCTCGAGGATGCCATAATGATGTCCTGCAACGGGTATTTCTGCTATGTGATGAGGAATATCCTGGAAAACAGGAAATACGGAAGCCAGGCGGAGGCGCTCGACAAGTGGCACGATTATGTATCAAGCTTCGGCTTCGGGCACAAGCTCGGGAGCGACTTCCCTGCCGAACTCGGCGGAACCATACCTACCTCAAACTATTACAACAAGATCTATGGCAAGGGAGGCTGGAAGTTCACCACTGTCATCTCCATTTCCATCGGACAGGGCGAAATCGGAGTCACGCCTCTCCAGATTGCCAACATGTGCGCCACTGTAGCCAACAGGGGCTACTACTACATTCCCCACATTGTCAAGGATTCCGACTCACTCAGGATTGACGACAAATTCAGGGAGAAGCAGTACACTATGGTGGACACCACCAATTTCAAGAAGGTCATAAAGGGAATGTGGAAGGCCGTCAACAGCGGATTCGGCTCAGGAGGTACAGCCAGCATTGCTGCCGTAGAGGGCCTGGACATCTGCGGAAAGACAGGAACGGCGCAGAACCCGAGAGGAGCGGACAACTCCGTATTCATCTGCTTCGCTCCCATGGACAATCCGAAAATCGCCGTGGCAGCCTATGTGGAGAATGCGGGATTCGGAGCCACATGGTCGGCGCCTATAGCCTCCCTTCTCGTGGAAAAATACCTTACGGGGCAAATCAGCGACAAGAGGAAGCCTCTGGAGGAAAGAATGTTGAATGGAGATCTGATGTCTCGTGTCAAAACATATTGACGTATGGGAAGTTATCGTAGCGGAAGGCCATTCTGGCAGACATACGACTGGAAACTTGTCTTCATCTATCTGGCATTGGTTTTCATAGGATGGGTCAACATCTACGCCTCCATCCACGGAGGTGAGAACACCGGCATCCTGGACTTCAGCGTCAACAGCGGAAAACAGTTCATATGGATTCTGACGGCATTCGGCCTCGGAAGCCTCATTGTATTCCTCATTCCCTCGAACCTGTGGGAGAGCGGGGCGGGACTGCTGTACATATTGGTTCTGTTCCTGCTTGTAGCCGTGATTTTCCTCGGAGTCGAGGTCAAGGGCTCCAGGTCCTGGTTCGCCTTCGGACCTGTCCGGTTCCAGCCGGCGGAGATTTCAAAGATAACCACCTCGCTCCTTCTCGCATTCATAATGAGCAGACCGGGATTCAAGCTGACCAGGTTCTCGAATTTCCTCACGGTGGCCGCCGTCATTGCCCTGCCTATGCTGGTGATTCTCGGGGAGAGCGAGACCGGTTCGGCACTGGTATATGTGGGATTCATATTCGTCCTGTACCGCGAGGGCCTTTCCGGCTGGCTGATCACCCTGATAGGAGTGGCGATTCTGGTATTCACCCTGACATTGACGACATCCCCCTACACTGCTATCCTCTGGCTTCTCGGCATCATTGCGGCAGGCAATGCCCTCAATCACAGGAACTCATTGCAATGGCTCCTGTGTGCAGCGGCAGTCATAATCCTGCTGGCATATATACCG
>SFPH01000079.1 GCA_004552115.1 Bacteroidales bacterium | reverse complement strand
AGTATTAAATCTGACCGCTCCAACAACTTCCACGGTTCTTTTACCAGACCATGCTCATAGACGGTACCACCCTCGTAAGGAAGGAAATCACCCGCAACCGCAACAATTCTTTCCTCAAGCAGGGTCTTATAGACACCCTTATGACCCTCCACGATCTCAGGGCAGAGTACTATCCTAAGTACGCCGTCACTGCGATGAACAACAAGGGACTGGATATGATCAACTACCTGCAGGACGAGCCTGAGGTTCTCTACAAGGGTTGCAACGAGATAATCGCAGCCAACGGAAAGCAGACCAAAGCTCAGATTTACCTCTTCCGTTTCAATTCCGCGGTAAGTCTCTACAAGTCCGGAATCCTGGATGCCGAGCAGGTTATCGACGACTACGAGTCCACAATGGCGGCTCTCGAGCAGATGACTTCTTCAGAGGCTCTTGAGAAGACTAAGGCAGACATAGAGAACATATTCATTACCAGCAACGTAGCCAGCTGCGACAACCTCATCGCCCTGTTCACCCCACGTTTCGAGGCCGATCCTGAGAATCTGGACCTCGTAAGCAAGATAGTGAATATGATGAGCTCCACCGAGGGCTGTATGGACAACGACCTCTTCCTCTCCGCAATCAGCAAGAAGAGTGAACTCGATCCTTCCTACAAGACCTCGTACATACTCTACAAACTCTATTCTTCAAGGAACGAGTTCGATGCAGCTGTATCCTCCCTCGAAAAGGCAATCGCTTTCGAAGAGTCCGACCTTGCCACCGACGCCGACTACTACTACGAGCTTGCTGCGTACAGCCTCAAGAACGGCAAATATGCGAAGTCTGTCGATGCAGCCAACAAGGCCATAGAACTGAACCCTGCGCTTGCAGGCAAGTGCTACCTCATCTGCGGTACCGCCTGGGGCTCAGTAACCTCCAATGGCGACTACATCGAGAAGAGGGCTCCTTACTGGGTTGCAGTAGATTACCTCGTAAAGGCAAAGAATGCTGACGAGTCCCTCACCGAGGAGTGCAACTCCCTGATTTCTTCTTATTCCAAATACTTCCCTGAGACCAGCGAGGCCTTTATGTACGGAGTACAGAACGGTCAGAGCTACAGGGTAAGCGCCGGCGGAATGTCTGCCAACACCATAGTAAGGACTCAGAAGTAGTTTTGGGAAGCGAAGTTAACATCGGAATTTCCATATTCAGGAGACTGGCTGCAATGGCAGCCAGTCTCTTGGTCGTTTTATCGTGTAAAGGAAAGGGCGGGGAAGAAGAGACAGATCCTTTTATGTATCCTGTCCAGAGTGTGGACAGTATGTTCATAGTCCAGACTACCAACGGTGTGCTCGAATCCCGTATGGAGGCCACCCTCATGGAAAGATACGAATCGGACAGTCTTGATCTGGATTATTTCAAGAACGGCTTTTCTGTCTATTCCTACGATGAGCAGGGGAGTCTGGAGACTGTCATTACGGCCCGCACTGCACGTCACTTCAAATTCCGGGATGGAAGCGAGAAGTGGGAAGCGTTCGGAAATGTGCGCATACGGAACGTAATCAAGAACGAGACAATGGAAACCGACACCTTATACTGGAACCGTTCGGAACAGAAGATATATACCCACTGCTACGTGAAAATGTATTCACGCGACGGAATGATGCAGGGCTATGGCATGCAGTCCGATGAAAAGGCCCGGAACGCAATACTCCTCAAACCGTTCGACGGATACGGATATGTGGTTCAGGATTCTACCAAGGTAGTGCTCGATTCAATCAATTTTGTAGGCCCTATGCCTAAAAAAATGAGCACTATTGCCGATTTTTTCTTAACTTCGCGGCCCACAATTGATTTGAAAAACAATAAAAAACAATAAATATGGCAGCATTAGATACCATCAGAACAAAATTCGGAATAGTAATTTCGGTGATTATCGGTCTTTCTCTGCTCCTTTTCATCCTTGATAACGACACTTTGATGAAACTGTTCAGCGGAGACACCGCGAAAGCTCACAGGGTAGCCGTAATCGACGGGCAGAACGTGACCATCGAAGAATTCCAGAGCAGAATCGACGGGCTGAAGAACATATATGGAGGTTCAGGCAATGCCGATCAGGAAAAGGCCATCAGGGACGAGGTATGGCAGTCTTATATCAACCAGTACCTTTTCGTAAGGAATGCCGAGAAAGCTGGAATCAGGGTAGGCGTAGAGGAACTCAAGGACCTCACTTCCGGTGACAACATGTCTCCTATCATATCGCAGTCATTCCCTGACAAGTCCCAGATAGAGAGCTTCATCTCCCAGAATCCTGAGGGATGGGACTATCTTATCGACCTGGTACGTAACCAGCAGTACTATGACAAGTACTTCGCCCTCTTCGTCAACAGTTCCTATGTAAACCCTCTCATGCTCACCAGGGCGATAGAGGAGAACAACACCACCGCTGACGTGGACTTCGTGATGGTTCCTTTCGGATATGTGCGTGACACCACCGTAGAGGTTTCCTCTTCCGAGATAAGGAAGTACTATAAGGATCACAAGAAAATGTTCCGTCAGAACGAGTCCAGGGACGTTGAGTATGTGCTCATAGAGGTTGTTCCTTCTGCAAGCGACATAGCTGCCGCAGAAGAGGATTTCAACAGACTTTACGAGGAATTCAGCGAGACTGACAACGTGAAGGGCTTCCTCCTCAGGAACTCTTCCGAGCAGAGCTTCGACGGATACTGGTACAAGGAAGGTGAACTCAACACCATATCCAGGGACATCAACAGCTTCGCGTTCGAAGGCAAGGGCGGCGTCTCCCCAATCTACAGGAGCGGCGACGCTTTCCTCGCAGCACGCGTGATGGACAGCGCAAAGCGTCTTGAGACCGTTACCGTGAAGGTAATCCCTATGCCGGAAGGTCAGAGCGAAATCAACTCCGATGTTCTTGCGCAGCTGGACGCCACGGAGACCGTGGACATGACTCAGAGCTACACCATCCCGGGTTGCGAGCCTCTTTTCAGCACTCCAGTAAACAAGGCGGTCAAGCTCGAGTCCCCTCAGTACGGAACTCTCGTGGGCAAGGTCATATCCAGCTCCGAGCCTGTACTTATGAAGCAGGTGGCCATATTCAAGAAGAGCGCTATTGCCAGCAAGGAGACCTTCAGCAACTTCTATTCCCAGGCAAACCTCGTATCGAGCCGCTCGAACGGAAAGTATGAGAACTTCAAGACCGTGTGCGACACTATGGGTCTCTATATCCATCCGGCCAACAGGATTTCCAGGAACAATGAGAAATTCGGCGTGGTTGACAACGCAAGGGAAGTTACCAACTGGGCATACGGAGTCAAGAAGACTGGCTCGGTATCCGAAATCATAACCGTTAACCAGAAGTACTTCTTCGTTGCAGCCCTTACCGGCATCCACGAGGAGGGATATGCTCCTATCGAGGAGGTTTCTTCCCAGATCAGCGAACTGCTCTACTCCCAGAAGGCAGGTGACAAGAAACTCGAGGAGATAAGCCAGAAGATCGAGGGCAAGAGCTCGCTCGAGGAAATTGCCGACGTGCTCGGAACCACCGTAAGCAACTCCGCATCAATTGCGTTCAGTTCCCTCAATTCCCAGGGACTTGACCCGGCATTCATCGGCGCAGTTGCTGCCGCTGAGGAGAATGTTGTCAGCGCTCCTGTGAAGGGTTCCTATGGAGTCTATGTCTTCAGGGTCAACAGCCGCGACACCGGCTCCTTCTACACCGAGGATGACGCCAAGGCCAACAATGTACGTATGATGCAGTATTCTCTCCAGACCATAGTGCCTGTGATGATGGACGATGCAGATGTAAAGGACAACAGGGCAAGGTTCTTCTAGAAGATTGCCATATACGATAAAGAAGGCGACTGATTCACTCATCAGTCGCCTTCTTTCTTTTTGCCGACGCTTGCGCCAGTCTCTCAGACATTGAAGAGGAAGTGCATTATGTCTCCGTCGCAAACCGTGTAGTCTTTGCCTTCTATGCCGAGTTTTCCGGCAGCGCGGCAGGCTGATTCAGACTTGAGAGTGATGAAATCCTCGTATTTGATAACCTCGGCCCTTATGAAGCCGCGTTCGAAATCGCTGTGTATGACTCCGGCCGCCTTGGGCGCCTTGTCGCCGTTGTGTATGGTCCAGGCACGGCATTCATCCGCTCCGGCCGTGAAGAAGGTGCGAAGTCCGAGCAGCTTGTAGGCGCTCTGTATGAGTCTGACAACACCCGGTTCCTCCAGCCCCATTTCCTGCAGGAACATCTGCTTTTCCTCGAAATCCTCGAATTCCGCTATGTCGGACTCGGTCTTGGCCGCGAGTATGAGCACTTCGGCATTCTCATCCCTGACGGCCTCCCTGACAGCTTCCACGTAGGCATTGCCCTCGGCTGCTGACGATTCATCCACATTGCAGACATAGAGTACAGGCTTGGACGTGAGCAGGAAGAGATCCCTTGCCATCTGCTCCTCCTCAGCGTTCTCGAGTCTCACACTGCGGCAGGAACGGCCCTGGAGCAGGGCATCGCGGTAGCGCAGCAGCAGGTCGCAGAGTTTGCGCGCGTTCTTGTCGGAACCGACCTGTGCCTGTTTCTGCACCTTTGCGAGGCGGTTTTCCACCGTTTCGAGGTCTTTCAGCTGGAGTTCTATGTCTATGACCTCCTTGTCGCGTACCGGGTCCACACTGCCATCGACGTGGACTATATTTCCGTCGTCGAAGCAGCGCAGCACGTGGAGTATGGCGTCGCATTCGCGTATGTTTGCGAGAAACTGGTTGCCGAGGCCCTCACCTTTGCTGGCGCCCTTCACGAGGCCGGCTATATCCACAATCTCCACCGTGGCCGGAATGGTTCTCTGAGGCTTGCATATTTCACTGAGCACATCCAGTCTCTTGTCCGGAACCATAGTCGAACCTACGTTCGGCTCGATGGTGCAGAAAGGAAAATTGGCGCTCTGCGCCTTGCTTGAACTTATACAGTTGAAAAGGGTGGACTTGCCTACGTTCGGGAGTCCGACTATTCCGCATTTGAGTGACATCTGTCTATGAATTAGGGCGCAAAGATACCATTTATTGCCGAAATATGCGTAATTTGCGGCTATGAAAAGATTTGTGCTGACGATATGTGCCTTGCTGCTGCTCGTTCCTGCGGCCAGGGCCGGAGAGGATTCCCTTCGCGTAATGTTCTGGAACCTCGAGAATTTCTTCGATTGGATAGATGAGGGCAGGGGAGAGTCCGACAGCGAATTCTCCTCCGGGGGAAAGCGCCACTGGACCCGCAGGCGTTTCGAAACCAAGTGCAACGCCATTGCCAAGACCCTTATGTGGGAGGCGGACAGATGCGGCCGTATGCCGGACATAGTCGGCTT
>SFPH01000078.1 GCA_004552115.1 Bacteroidales bacterium | reverse complement strand
CCGGACGGAAGCCTTGTGGACTGTTTCGAGGGCCGCAAGATTAATCCCGGACATGACCTGGAGGCAATGTGGTTCCTGATGAACATCGGTATCCGCAGAAATGACAAGGCCTTGATTGACAAGGCTGTGGAGATTTCCCTCAGTGTCATTGACTACGGCTGGGACAAGGAATACGGCGGAATCTTCTACTTCATGGACCGCAAGGGCTATCCTACCCAGGAACTTGAATGGGACCAGAAACTCTGGTGGGTGCATATTGAGAGCGCTATCGCAATGATAAAGGGCTACCGCCTCACGGGCAATGAGCAATGCCTGCATTGGTTCGGACGTCTCAATGACTATCTCTGGAACAATTTCAAGGACCATGAATATCCGGAGTGGTACGGCTACCTGAACCGTCGTGGCGAGGTGCTTCTTCCGCTCAAGGGAGGCAAGTGGAAGGGCTGCTTCCACGTTCCGAGAGGTCTCTACCAGATTTGGAGGGAACTTGAGGCGATAAATGAAAAGTGAGCGTAGTTTGTTTCTTTGGCTGCCATCCTGATGGCGGGCTGCAAGAAGGATGATCCGATTGTTTCGGAGATCAAATGTGACACTGACGTTTTTTTATTGACTATGAAACAAATCCTGTCAGCATTAATAGCATTGACCCTCGCAATTCCGGCATTCTCCCAGACGAGAATGAGTTTCAACCGCAAGGGCGAGTTCAAGATTGTCCAGTTTACCGACGTGCATTACATCCCGGACGACCCTCGTGCCGACATTGCATTGGAGCGTATCCGCGAGGTATTGAAGGTGGAAAAGCCTGACCTCGTGGTCTTTACCGGGGATGTAGCTTGTGGGAAACCGGCGGACAAGGCTATGGAGACCGTTATGCGCCTGGTCTCGGAACGGAAAATCCCGTTCGCATTCACATTCGGAAATCACGACAAGGAGTTCGGCTTCAGTAATGAGGAGCTCTATGACCTTATCCATACAATCCCTTACAATATGCTGCCTCCGAGGGATGGCGGCTGCATAGATTTCGAAATCGAGCTGACCGGAAGGGACGGACATCTGGTCAATGTCCTGTATATGATTGATTCCCAGTCCTATTGCTGGGAAAAGGACCAGTATGAATGGATTCTGCCTGAGCAGATTGAGAGGTTTCGCAAAGTGAGCGCAGATTACACCGATGCCAATGGAGGCACACCCGTCCCGTCCCTCGCATTCTTCCACATTCCTCTTCCTGAGATGGGGCTAGCGGCCGAGGACCAGCGTACTCCTCTCTGGGGTACCAGGATGGAGAGAGCCTGCCCTCCTGTCCATAATTCCGGAATGTTCAGGGCAATGGCGGACTGCGGCAATATCCTGGCCATCTTCAACGGACACGACCACGACAATGATTATGTGGTCAAGTACGGCGGCATCTATATGTGCTACGGCCGCTATACCGGCGGCAACACGGTCTATAACCATCTCCCGAACGGCGCCCGCATAATCCTCCTGAAGGAAGACCGGCCCGGTTTCGAGACCTGGATCACCCTCAAGGGCGGTCAGCGCATCAACAGGATGACATTGCAGTAATCCGGAGTCTTCATAATTTCAAGCATTTTCCTGAATTTTGTGCGAATTCAGGATTTATTTCTATATTTGCGGTATCGTAACGGTGGTTACGGTAATATGTGTTACGATAATTCTGCTGATATGAAATTTTTTGACAGGATAACAGAGTTTGAAAAGTTGGGGGATATTGATGAGGCCTCTCGGGAAGTGGCGCAATTTACCATTGTTACCGGAAGGCGCCGCATCGGCAAAACAGAGATGGTCAGGAAGTTTTATGAGAACAGGACAATGCTCTATTTTTTCGTTGCCCGCAAGGCTGAGGCTGATTTATGTGATATCTTCATTGACGAAATTCGTACTAAGTTGAATATCCCGATGCTTGATGGCAAAGGGATGTCATTCGCCGCAATTTTCAAGTTCATTATGGAGTTGTCCCTTACAAGGCATATTGTACTCTTTATTGATGAATTCCAGGATTTTTACAGAGTGAATCCGTCAATATATTCAGATATGCAGAATATCTGGGACAGCTATAAAGACAATGCCCACATTAATCTCATAGTGGCTGGTTCAGTAAATACGTTGATGAATAAGATATTCAAGGACAAGAAACAGCCACTGTTCGGAAGGCAGACAGGTACAATAAATGTCAGGCCTTTCAAACCTTCCGTCTTGAAAGAAATCTTGTCGGAGTATTGTCCAGCCCACAAGAAGTCTGACTTGCTGGCACTTTATACCTTGACAGGTGGGGTGCCAAAGTATGTTGAGCTGTTTGTTGACAAAAGAAAGTTTACAGCGAAAAAGATGCTGGATATGTTCTTTGAGCAGGATTCGTATTTTCTACCTGAGGGCAAGAATATGCTCATTGACGAGTTTGGAAAGGACTATGGCGTTTATTTTTCAATTTTGACGCTTATTGCTCAGGGAAAGAATACCCGTTCAGAATTGGAGAAGGTGCTCAATATTAAAGAGTTGTCCGGCTACTTGAAGAATCTGTGCGAGGAGTATGGGCTAATCAGCAAGATGCAGCCAATCTATGAGAAGTCGGGCAATAAGAATGTACATTACATGATGAAAGACCAGTTCTTGCGGTTTTGGTTCAGATTTGTGTATAAGTACACGCATATCATCGAGGCTGGCGGCAATGATAAACTTAGAGCCATTGTGGAACGCGACTTTTCAACTGTCTGCGGGAAGTCTCTTGAGGACTACTTTATCGAGTTGCTGAAAGAGTCTGGCAAGTACACCAGGCTGGGTTATTGGCACGACCGTAAAGGTGAAAACGAGATAGACATTGTGGCTGAGGATGAGGTTGATGGCAAGATTCAGTTTATCGAAGTCAAGTTGCAGGCGAAGAACTATGACGAGGAGACCCTGAGAGTCAAGTCTGATGCATTCATGAAGTCTGTAGGCAAGTTTACGGGGTATGATGTTTCCTATCGGGGACTGTCAATGGATGATATGTGAAGTCCCCGTCCAGGCCTTGGATGACATCTTCAAGATGTGTCGGTGATGGTGTTCCTTCTCTTTACTCCCTTGCCAGATATCTGGACGAATTAACAAAATGTTAATAATGCTGTATCGTGTATGCTTGACCAAGAGTCTGCGTGTGTCGGAGCGGTATCTTGTGTACCAGACGCAAAAAGTAGACACTATCAGATGACAATTAGTGGGCTTTCGTGTCAACCGGGGATGACGATTGGGGTCAAACCTGGGCTGCGGAGGAGCCGGTGAGACGGTGGACTGCCTCATTGACAAGGTCGAATCCGAAGCGGGACATCAGCTTGTCCATCCTTTCGGCGATTTTGTCATTGCAGAGATTCCCGATGGAGCCTTCGTGGGTGTGATGCAGCTGTCCGTGGTATTCGAACTCTCCGGCCTGGACCGACTTTCCGACCTGGCGGTAGGCATCCCTGAACGGCATTCCCTCATTGACAAGATGGTTCACTTCCTCCACGGTGAAGGCCAGGCGGTAACGTCTGTCCTCCATTATATGCGTCTCGACTTCCATATTCTCCACAGCGTAGCAGGCTATGTCGAGGCAGTTGTCCATTTCCCCGAACATGGGCAGGAACTCCTCCTTAAGCAGCTGACAGTCACGGAAATAACCGGATGGAAGATTTGTCATCATAAGACGCAGGCTGTTCTGCACTCCGCAGATGCGGTTGCAATGCGAACGGATCAGCTCGAACACGTCCGGATTCTTCTTGTGCGGCATTATGCTGGACCCTGTGGTCATCTTGTCCGGGAGATGGATGAATGCGAAATTCTGGCTGGAATAGAGGCAGCAGTCCGTGGCAAGGCGGCCCAGAGTCTCTGCGACGGAAGCGTAGGCCGAAGCGATGATGCGCTCGGTCTTTCCCCGGCTCATCTGGGCATATACTGAATTGTAATCCAGGTCTGCGAATCCCAGAAGCCGTGTGGTCAGCGAGCGGTCCAGGGGAGCGGAGGAGCCGTATCCGGCGGCTGAACCGAGAGGATTCCGGTTGGTAACCTCCCAGGCAGCCAGAAGCTGGGCCATATCCGACGTGAGGCTCTCTGCATAGGCCCCGAACCAGAGCCCGAATGAGGATGGCATTGCGACCTGGAGATGTGTATAGCCCGGCATCAGCACATCCTTGTGCTGCTCACTCTTTGCCTGGAGAAGCCGGAACAGTTTCTGAACCTTCTCTGCGGTCTTCTGCATTCCAGCCCTTGAGAACAGCTTCAGATCCACGAGAACCTGGTCGTTGCGGGAGCGGCCGGTATGGATTTTCTTCCCGGCTTCGCCAATGCGCCGGGTAAGCTCGGCCTCGACCTGGGAATGCACGTCTTCCACATCGCCGTCAATGTGGAAATTCTCTTCCGATGCGTCTTTGTAAAGTTTCCTGAGCTCCGGCAGGATGGCTGCAAGGTCTTCCGGCGACAGCAGGCCTACCTTTTCCAGCATTGTGGTATGGGCAATGGAGCCCAATATGTCGTAAGGTGCCAGAAGCAGGTCAAGCTCCCTGTCCTTTCCCACGGTGAAACTGTCGATCAGGGCATCATTGTCAAAGCCCTTGTCCCATATTTTTCCCATTATAATTCAAGTCCTTCAAGCAGTTCAACATAAACATCCACAGCCCCGGCGATTTCCGACTTCAGGATGTATTCGTCGGCGGTGTGCGAGCGGGCCGAGTCGCCGGGCCCGATCTTTACCGACGGAAAGTCCAGCAGAGTCTGGTTGCTCGTGGTCGGTGACCCGAAAAGTTCAATTCCGATGCTCCCGGCACGCCGGACCACAGGATGTTCCGTGTCAATGTGGGAACTTCCGTGACGCAGGGAGCGGGGAACGACTTCGCAGGAAACGGAGCCTCTTATGATGTCCATCAGCTCGGCATTGGAATAGAGGCCGTTGGGCCTGATGTCCACGACGAATCTGCAATTGTCCGGAACTACATTGTGCTGGGTGCCGGCTGAAATCATCGTGACGGACATCTTCACGGCACCGAGATAGTCCGAGACTCTTTCGAAGCTGTGAGTCCTGAACCAGTCAATGTCCCTGAGGGCATTGTAGATGGCATTTTCGCCTTCATCCCTTGCAGCATGGCCGCTCTTTCCGCGGGCGGTGCAGTCCAGGACAATGAGCCCCTTTTCCGCAACGGCCATCTTCATCCCGGTCGGCTCTCCCACTATCGCCAGGTCGATTTTTCCCAGTTCGGGCAGAATGCTGTCCAGCCCTCCTTCTCCGCATACCTCCTCCTCTGCCGTGGCCGACCATATCATCCTGAAACTGCGCCTGAGCGGCAGCAGGCGGACGTATGCCTCCAGCAATGCCACCAGCGAGGCTCCGTCATCATTGGTGCCAAGCCCGTAGATGACGT
>SFPH01000077.1 GCA_004552115.1 Bacteroidales bacterium | reverse complement strand
TTGTAGTATCTTCGCCAAGTTATCATCATATCCGGAAAAATGAAGAATATCATATTGTCGGCGGCAGCCGCAACAGCAATCATTGCAGTATCGGCATCGTCCATTTCCTGCACCGGGAAAGGATGGAGCGGCGAAGAAAGGGAAATCATTCTCGGCCAGGGAGAAACAATGCGCGTGCTGACCGTGGAGTCGGAGGCAGACTCCAACGTATTGAGGAAACATTGCAAAGAGTTGACAATTAAAGAATTGAACGACAATATATTCCGAGAACTGTCCGAAAAGATGGTCGCTACCGTGACCTCTCCGGAGCAGGACGGCGTAGGAATAGCCGGGCCTCAGGTCGGCATTTCCCGCAGAGTGGTCGCCGTACAGCGGACAGCCAGGCGGGGCGAGCCGGAACCGGGCCCTGAAGGCTGCCTGAGCGTACCGGGACGAAGGGGAACCGTATCCCGCCACAGGGAAATCGACATCAGCTACACAGCCATGCCGGAGGGCCGCGACACCGTGGAAACCATAACCGGATTCACCGCCGTCATCTTCCAGCACGAATGCGACCACCTCAACGGGGTGCTGTATACTGATTACATTGACTGAAAACTCTATCGCAATGAAACTGAAACTACCAGAGAACTTTTCCCCTGAAGAAAGGGGCCAGATGGCTGAAGACTATTTCAGGAAGGGTTACAACTGCTGCCAGGCTGTCATCCTCGCATTCTCGGACATCATTGAAGCCAATGCCGGGACGGACAGCCGGTTCCTCGCAAGCATCGGTTCCGGATTCGGAGGAGGAATGGGAAGAATGCGTGAGGTATGCGGAGGATTCAGCGGAATGGTCATGGCAGCTGGACTCATCCTCCCTGCCGACAACCCGTCCGACATGCAGGCAAGGACGGCCAATTACTCTCTCGTTCAGGAATTTGCGGCCGAATTCAAGGAGAAGAACGGGGGCAGTATCATCTGCAGGGAGCTGCTTGGCCTGGGCAGGACCGGAAACGAGGAGGCCAAGCCGTCTGAAAGGACCGGAGAGTATTATAAAAAACGCCCCTGCCCGAAGATTGTGGCAGAGGCGGCAAGCATTGTAGCAAGGAAGATCATTGCTCTTCAGGACCCTGAGGCCAATTCTCAAGACATGCGTCCAGATCGCGGGTGATCTGTTCCCTGTCCATATTCTGGCCGATAAATACAATCTTCTGCATCCTGTCACCGTAATGAGGATCCCATTCCTTCATTATCGAAGGGTCCTGCCTCATCATTTCCACAAGTTCCTCTTCCGGTGCAGTGGCATACCACTGTCCTGCCTGGCGGAGCTGGATCTGCTTCCCGGCCTGCTCGAAAATGCAGGACATGTCCGGGTCTTCGGTAAAGTAGCACAGACCCTTTGCACGAATCACATTCTTCGGCAGCTTTTTGGAGACGAACCAGTCGAACTTGTTGATATCGAAGGCCGGACGGCGGAAATACACGAATGTGCCGATACCGTATTCCTCGGCCTCCCCCTCATCGTGATGATGGTGGTGATGATGTTCATCGTGCCCGTGATGATGTCCGTGCTCTTCATGCTCTTCGTGCTCTTCGTGATCATCATCGTGATGGTGCCCGCACTCTCCGTGCCCGTCATCGTGGCCGTCATCGTGCCCGTGGTGGCCTTGTTCCTCATCCCCCGCAATCGGAGTCTCCAGTCCCCTGACCCAGCCGGCCGAGCCCTCTGTGCTCCTGTAGCTGAACCTCCAGGTATTCAGGAGAAGGTCCAGGTCCACATCCGCGAAATCAGCCTCAATGATTTCAGCCCCCGGATTGAGCTCCCGCACGATTCTCCTGATGCGCTCCAGCTCCGCCGGGGCCACCTCTGACACCTTGTTCAGAAGAATGATATTGCAGAACTCAATCTGCTGAATGACAAGGTTTTCGATATCCTCCTCGTCAATATGTGACTATGCAGTCCAGCCTCGGCACGCCGTGAACCGCATAGGAAGGTCCGAGAGCGGGGATGCTGCAGATGGTCTGCGCAATAGGTTCAGGCTCGCAGATACCGCTGGCCTCTATGACAATGTAGTCGAACTTTCCGCTCGCCATCAGCTCATCCAGCTGCTGAATGAGGTCAGCCTTCAGGGTACAGCAGATGCAGCCGTTCTGCAGAGCCACCAGGCTGTCATCCTTCTGGGCCACCACTCCCCCTTTCTGAATGAGGGACGCGTCTATATTGACCTCGCCTATATCATTGACTATCACCGCAAACCTGATCCCCTTCCGATTCGAGAGGATATGGTTGACCAATGTTGTCTTGCCGCTGCCGAGATATCCTGTCAGCAGCAGTACCGGCATTTCTTCCAGATTCATCTTACCTAAAGTTTAATCAATTGTCGGGGCCGTTTCTGAAGCCGTAAACTGCGCTGAGTGGCGGGAGAATGGCTTCGCTGCCGGCCCGGAAATGCAAATTTAGTTAATCCGGATAAATTACGTAACTTTGCAGGCCGGAAATTCAGGTCCATGACTATGGAAAAGTTCATCAGAATACTCAGAATCGGAATCCCCATAATGCTCGGACAGGCCTGCATCATAATCATGGCCTTCGCCGACAACATCATGATAGGCTGGCACAGCGTACCTGAGCTGGCCGCCTCCGGATTCGTGAACAACATGATGAACCTCTTCATTCTCATCGAGCTCGGCTTCGCAATGGGAATGACACCGGTAATCGGAGCCCAATACGGCACCGGGGACAGGGCCGGCATCGGGCTGACATTGCGCAACGGAGTAAGAATCAATGTCAGACTCGGCACGGTGGCCACCCTGATTGTCCTGGGGATATACCCCTTCCTCGGCCATTTCGGCCAGGACCCGGAACTCCTGCCCCTCATCAGGCCATACTACCTTCTCATAGGCATATCCACAGTCCCGGTCCTCGGCTTCAATCTGCTCAAGCAGTTCACCGACGGAGTGCAGGCCCCTGTGGTCTCGATGCTCTTCCTCCTCGGAGGCAACCTCCTTAACATAGCCGGCAACTGGATTCTCATATACGGAAAGCTCGGCTGTCCGGAGCTCGGTCTCACAGGAGCCGGACTCAGCACCCTGTTCTCCAGAATAATAATGCTGGCAGGCTTCGCCCTCTACATTTTCCGGAGCAGGAGGTTCATCGGATATTCCGACGCATACAGGAAGGCCAGGCCTGAAAAGGAAGGCATGAGGAATCTCTTCGACATGGGCTATCCCCTTGCCCTGCAGATGGGAATGGAGACATCCTCGTTCACATTCAGCGCAGTGATGGTCGGCTGGCTGGGAGCCACCGCTCTTGCGGCGCATCAGGTCGCAATCACGATTTCCCAGCTCTTCTTCATGATGATGCAGGGCCTGGCCTTCTCCGTATCAATCCTCGTGAGCGAAGAATTCGGGAAGAAGAATTACCGGGGAGTCCGCGGTTATGTCCGCACGGGATATCTCATGATGCTCGGAATCTCGGTCATCCTCTCCGCACTGCTCTATATTTTCAGATGGGAAGCTGCCGGAATTTTCACGGATTCGCAGGAAGTTTCGGCAATGGCGGTATCTGTGTTCTTCGTGCTGTTCTCCTACCAGTTCGGAGACGGACTCCAGCTGTGCTTCGCCAATGCCCTCAGAGGCATATGCGACGTCAAGCCGATCATGGCGGCGGCATTCATCAGCTACTACCTCATCGGCATCCCCGTCTCCTGGCTGCTGGGATTCAAGGCCGGACTGGGAATAACAGGCATCTGGATAGGTTTCCCGGCAGGATTGACCTGCGCCGGCATCTTCTTCTGGAGACGATTCCGCCACAGCCTTGCGGAATACGAAAAGAATGGAAATGAACAATGAGCGGTGCGCCTTTCATTTTTCCATTGAATTATTGGAATTTCCGAAGTTTTTTACTTATTTTTGCATATTGTATGGACAATTTCAGGCAGATCTGATGCTCGAAGATATAAGGAAAAATATCGAAAGGCTGATAGCGCTTTACGAGGGTGAAAGGCAGCGCAACAGAAAGTTGCTTTCCGACCTCGGGGACAGGGATGCCGAGATTGCATCATGCAGGAAGCAGATTGCGGATCTGGAAAGACAAGTGGACAACCTCAAGCTGACGGAAGCATTCACGGCCCCGGCCGGAAGCAATCCTGCAGCCAAGGAGAAAATCAATAAGATGATCACCGGCATCGACCGTTGCATTGCCTTGTTGGAGAAATAGTTATGGAGCAGAAAATTACGATTTGCATTGGCGGGAGCAGATATGCTCTGACCGCAAATTCCCCGGAGCAGGAGGAAATATACCGCCTTGCCGGAGTTTCTGTGAACAAGCTGCTCTCCACCTACACCGAGAAATTCCCCGGAAAGGCAATGACGGAGATTCTGACAATGGTGGCGTTGAACGAGAGCATAGGGAACATCACGCTGAAGAAGAGAATCGAGGCGATCGAGAAGGAAAGGGACACACTTGAGGGATTGACAGATTCATATTTGGAAAATATTGAAAATCAGCCGCCGGCCGGCACTCGCTGAAATCAACACGTTCTTCGGAACCGGGTTTTCTCGAGCCGGGAATGCGCGGGCCTAAGTACCTTCGCGGGATTCCGATTTCGGAACATAGGATTGCTGAACCGGCACGGAGCTCAAATCTTGTCTATCAGGTTTTCTGACAGAAACAGGCTGACGGCTTTTTTTCAATATTCCATTCATTCCGCAGGACAGCTTCCGAAAGGCTGCCCTTTTTTTTGGTGGCAGCAGGATTGGGACGAAAGTTTAACAACCAATATATATTTGACAATGAGCGCATTGATATCAATTGGGATTGCATTGGCAGGAGCCGCGGTCGGTATCGCAGGCTACGTATGCATCCGCAGAATCATAATGAAGGGCCGGAAGGACAGCATTATCGAGAAGGCCGAGCTTGAGGCAGAGAACATAAAGAAAGAGAGAATACTCCAGGCAAAGGAGAAGTTCCTCCAGCTCAAGAGCGCCCACGAGCAGCAGGTGAATGAGAAGAACGCCCAGCTCAGGGACGCCGAGAACAGGATCAGGCAGAAGGAGAACTCCCTCAACCAGCAGGCCTTCGGAGAATGACAACCTGAAGGCAGGACTGGCTTCACAGAAGGAGGCCCTCGAGAAGAAGGCCGAGGAATACGAGGCATTGAGAAGGGAGGCCAACAGGCAGATAGAGAGCATAGCCGGCCTCACCGCAGCCGAAGCCAAGAACATCCTCATGGAGAACATGAAGGCGGAGGCCAGAAGCGAGGCTCAGGCCTACATCAATGACACCATGGATGACGCAAGGCTCAATGCCGCCAAGGAGGCCAAGAGAATCGTCATCACCACCATACAGAGGACTGCGACCGAGACTGCGATTGAGAATGCCGTCACCACGTTCCCTATTGAGAATGACGAGATCAAGGGCCGCATCATCGGCCGCGAAGGAAGGAACATCCGTGCGCTGGAGGCTGCCACGGGAGTGGAAATCGTGGTTGACGACACCCCTGACGCAATCCTTCTTTCAGCATTCGACCCTGTCAGGAGGGAGGTTGCAAGACTTGCTCTCCACCAGCTCGTAATCGACGGAAGAATCCACCCGGCACGCATCGAGGAGGTAGTGACCAAGGTGCAGAAGCAGCTTGAGGACGAGATACTCGAAACCGGAAAGAGGACATGCATCGACCTCGGGATACACGGCATGAACATAGAGCTCGTGAAACTCATCGGACGTATGAAATACCGTTCTTCCTATGGCCAGAACCTTCTCCAGCACTCAAGGGAGGTGGCCAACATCTGCGCCATCATGGCTTCGGAACTCGGCCTCAATCCAAAGACAGCCAAGAGGGCTGGACTTCTCCACGATATAGGAAAGGTATCTGAAGACGATCCTGAGCTTCCACACGCTCTCCTCGGAATGAAGCTTGCCGAGCAGTATAAGGAAAGGCCGGAAATCTGCAATGCCATCGGCTCCCACCATGAGGAGACTGAGATGACATCCCTCCTCTCCCCTATCGTGATGGTCGGCGACGCCATCTCCGGAGCACGTCCGGGAGCCAGAAGAGAGGTTATCGAGTCCTACATCAAGAGGCTCAAGGGAATGGAGGACCTCGCCGCCTCATATCCTGGCGTGACCAAGAGCTATGCAATCCAGGCGGGCCGCGAGCTCAGGGTCATCGTCGGAGCCGAGGAGGTAAGCGACGAGCAGGCTGGAAAGCTCTCTGCAGACATCGCCCTCAAGATCCAGAACGAGATGACCTATCCGGGACAGGTAAAGATCACCGTAATCCGGGAAACCAGGTCTGTCGCATACGCAAAATAAAATCACTTTATCATGAGAACTATCTCAAAGATGCTCATATCAGTCTACGCACTCCTGTGGGGTGCGCTGACTGTTTTTGGACAGGCGCCAGAGCAGACTGTCACCTGGAACATAAAGACGGAGTACGGGAATGACGGCGAAGTCGAGGTCATCTTCGAAGGGACCCCTCTGGAAGGCTGGCACACATACAGCATCACCGATGCAGCCAACGGAAACACTGTCAGTTTCGAGGAAAATGCAGCACTGACCGCAACAGGTGACATCACCGAGCAGGGCAATGTCATCGATGAAAACGGAAGCAAGGTTATCTACGACACCTTCACCATCCGCCGCAGTTTCAGAATGAATGCGGAAACGGCTGTGCTGAAGGGCGAAATATCCTGGAAAAGCTGCAAGGGTCACGACTGCGCATCACCTGAATATCAGGACTTTGAGCTGAAACTCAGGAAGCCGGCCGAAACTGCGGCAGCTCCTGCAGCGAAGAATGCAGGAGGAGACAATGCTGCCATCACAGCAGAGGACAATGAGAAGGGAACATCCATCTGGGGCCTGATACTGGAGGCAATCCTCTGGGGCTTTGCAATGCTTCTCACACCTTGCGTCTTCCCGATGGTTCCCATGACCATATCCTTCTTCATGAAGGGTTCATCAACACCTGCTGCGGGAAGGTTCAAGGCCTCGATGTACGGCCTCTTCATCGTGCTTCTGTACACATTGCCAATCTCCATCATCATCGGCCTGACATGGCTCTTCGGAGGAGAGACGGTAACGGCTGACATCTTCAACTGGCTCGCCACCCACTGGCTCCCGAACATCATCTTCTTCATTGTATTCATGGTGTTCGCCGCCTCATTCTTCGGAGCATTCGAGATAACGCTGCCTTCATCATTGGTCAACAAGAGCGACCGCAACTCGGACAAGGGCGGACTTGCGGGCATCTTCTTCATGGCCCTCACCCTCGTCCTGGTATCATTCTCCTGCACCGGACCGATCGTAGGCTCCGTCCTCATCAAATCCACCCAGGGTGAATTCTGGACACCTATGGTGACAATGCTGGCCTTCTCGGTGGCATTCGCCCTGCCTTTCACGGTTTTCGCAATGTTCCCTTCCCTGCTCAAGAAGCTCAAGAGCGGAAGCTGGCTCAATTCCGTGAAGGTAGTTCTCGGATTCATTGAAGTGGCACTCGGATTCAAGTTCCTCAGCGTTGCCGACCAGACCTACCACTGGGGCATCCTCGACAGGGAAATATACCTCGCCATCTGGATTGTGACATTCACCCTTCTCGGGCTCTACCTTCTGGGCAAGATCCGGTTCGAGGCTGACGACAAGGTGGAGCATATCGGAGTTTTCCGCCTCGCCCTCGTCATCATTGACTTCACCTTCGTGGTATATATGATTCCGGGCATGTTCGGAGCTCCTCTGAAGGCACTTTCGGGCTATCTCCCGCCTCTTGAGACCCAGGATTTCATCATCGGTTCCGGTCCGTCCAATGCCACAGGTAAAGCGGAGGAAACCCTCCTGCAGTTCGAAAGCGGAAAAACAATCGACCTGCCTCACGGGCTGAAAGGCTATACCTCAGTGGAAGATGCGCTTGAGGCTGCGAAGGCAAGCGGAAAGCCGGTATTCGTGGACATCACCGGACACGGATGCGTGAACTGCAGGGAGATGGAGCAGAGAGTATGGAGTGCGACAGAGGTGCTGAACCTTCTCGGCAACAAATTCGAGATCGTGGCCCTCTATACTGATGACAAGATGAGACTTCCTGAGGACAAATGGGTTACAACCGAGAACGGAAAGGTGCTCAAAGACCTTGGAAGGGTAAACTCCTACTATGTCAGGGAGCATTTCGGAGTCAATGCGCAGCCGAACTACACCATCCTCTCACCGGAAGGAGAGCAGCTCGTTCCGGTACGCGGATACAATCTCGACGTTGACGGTTTCGTGGAATTCCTTGAAGCCGGGCTCAATGCTGCGGCAAATCTCCGGAAGTAGAATTGCCGGAACCATATAGAACAGGCCTGTGCCGGGATTTCAGGAAAACCTTCCTGTTTTCTTCCAGCGCAGGTCTTTCGTTTTCCGGCAATGCGAAATCGCAGAACCTCTCCCAGATATAGTCCACGGCCTGGGAAGAGGGATGAAGCATATCCTCGGCATAGAAGCGGTAGTCCCGCAGCTCGTCCATCATTATCTCGTAGCTCGGGAAATACACGCAAGCTTCAGGGAAGGCCTCACACAGGGACTCTGCCGCCATCAGGAGAATGCTTTTGCTTATCTGGTTGCCGTGCGCCCCGTCCTTGAAATGGCGTATCGGGCTCACCGTAAGAATGAATTTCTTTGGCTTGACACCGGGTACTCTTCCGGAGGCGAACCTGGCCACAACTGATTTCAGCACCGCTGCCGCATTGGCCAGGGAGAGTCTCTCCCGGGTAAACTCGGCAGCCGGCCTTTTGAGGCAGTTGGACACGGTTTCACCGGACTCATTCCATCTGAATGTCCAGGCAGTGCCAAGCGTAAGTATCAGTGTATCAGCCTCGATGAAGAAGTCGTGAGCGGCCGTGAGCCCGGCATTGGCATCAGCGAGAAAAGTCGCGCTGTCTTCCCTGGCAGCTGCAGTATGATGGCTGAATGAGCATACCAGGTCTGAGCCTGCTCCCATCCTGACGCATTCCTCTTCCCGGAAAGGGAAACCCGAGGCTATCCGGCCAATGGCATTACATAGGGAAACGGGGTTGTAGAGCGGCCCGAACGGGTTGACACAGACATCGAAGCCCAGCTGCGACATCTTCTCCCCGATATTGTCGGAGAAACAGCTTCCGAGAAGCATTATCTTGTCATTCAGCGATATACGGACATTGCTGCGCCCGACATCGACAGGAGTCTGCAATTTCATCATGATCAATACTTTTCCAATGCCTTCCTGAACTCATCCAGAACCGCATCCCTGACCTCTGCAGGCGAGACTATCCTGATTTTCGAGCCGAAAGAGCATAAATCCATTATCATTCTCGTGTTCGGAACGGCCCGGAAAGAAATCACTGCCTTGCCGTCCTCCATCCTTATCTTCTGGCTATGGTGTAGAGGAAGGTCCCTGAAGAAGCCGGCCTGGTCAGGACTGCACTCCAGCACCACCTCTGCCGCCGGGTCTCCGTTATGGATATAAACCCCGTAGCTGTCGTAGAACAATTCATCCACATCGAATCCGGCCGGAAGCCTGAACCTGTCCCCTGTCACTGCCAGCGAGCAGATTCTGTCAAGGCCGTAAACCCTCAGGGCCTTCCTTTCGTCAGCGAAGCCGATCAGGTACCAGCGCTTCATATCCTCCTTCAGGGCATAGGGGCTTACCGTCAGGCTCTCGGGAGCCGCACTTGAATATTTCTTGTACGATATGGCAATCTTGACATTGTCCAGCATCGCAGCCATTATGTCCGCAAGATGAATCTGGCCTGACGGGATGTTCTCCACCGACACCCGTCCCGAAAGCCTCTCGCGGCTCAGTTCAAGGAGACTCTTGACCGTGAAGGTGTTGACCATCCATGCGGTATTGCCCTCGAGCGAATCCGGGTAGCGGATGAAATATCTTCTCGTGGAGCGGTTGCATTCAATGTCAATGCCGAAAACCTCCGCAACGGCTTCCCTGTGGTTGCAGAATGTCCTCCTGGAATATGCAGAGTCCCACCTGTGTTCCCAACGGGACTGTATCTCCTCAAGAGACAGTCCCTCGATGCCGGCCTTCGATACTGTCTGAATCAGCCAGACATATTTGCTGATGAGTTCCGTGACCATATTTCCGCCATTTGCGGCTTTGCCCAGGCAAAACCTTTATCAACTGATCTTTCCGTAATCCTTCCTGTCATATTTCCCCTTGCGGAGTTCCGCCAGAAGCCTCGCATTCTGAGGCAATGAAAGCTCCGGATCCCTCTCCAGAACCACCTCGGCATAGGCCCGGGCCTCAGCGAGCAGGCGCCCGTCCCTGGCAAGGGAAGCAATGGAAAGTTCAATAGGCAGACCGCTCTGCTGGGTTCCCTCCATATCCCCGGGCCCCCTCATTTTCATATCCTCCTCCGCAAGAACGAATCCGTCCTCGGTACTGCAGAGAAGGTCAAGTCTCTTCCGGGACTCCTCACTGAGCTTATTGCCCCTGACGAGCACGCACCAGGAAGCGCCTCCTCCCCTGCCGACACGTCCACGCAGCTG
>SFPH01000076.1 GCA_004552115.1 Bacteroidales bacterium | reverse complement strand
ATAGTTGGTCCACATTATCTTCACCCCTTCGAGGTCCATTCTTTCCAGGGCCTCGAAGTCAGGATGCCAGCCGTTGTCCTCCTTCAGGTCGTAGGTCAGGATTTCCGCTCCAACGAGCCTGGATGCGGAGGTGTAGGTAGGATAGCCCGGGTCCGGAACAAGGACCTTGTCACCCTCGTTGATGAATGCGAGGCTGATGAGGAGAATGCCCTCCTTGGAGCCGAAAAGCGGCTGGATTTCTCCGTCCGGGGACAATGTAACTCCATAATATCTTGAATACCAGTCAGAAAACGCCTTGCGCAATGCGGGTGTCCCCACATAGCTCTGATATGCGTGATTGCCAGGTTCAGCAGCTAGCGTCCGGAGTTCCGAAATCGCTTCAGCAGGAGGCATCCCGTCCGGTGCGCCGATTCCCAGATTGATTACTTTCGGCAGTCCCGAAGCCGTCCTTTCGGCATTCATGCTGTCGATTTCCTTCAGCTTCCTTGAGAAATAATACTCCTTGACCGAAGCCGTCCTGTCCGCAGGTCTTATTATCATAATGTCACCTCCTGTATATATTCGCCCATGATGTCAAGCCCCTCCACGAGCGGCCTCACGGCTGAAAGAGCCTGAGTATAACGCTCATAGCTTCCGAATGTTATGTCCACGTAGAAGAAGTACTGCCACTTCTCGCCCGGAATGGGCAGGGACTGGATTCTCGAGAGATTCATGTCGTAGAACGAGAGAATGGTGAGAATGTGAGCCAGCGAGCCGGGCGTATGCGGAAGAGTGAAGCAGATGGAGGACTTGTTGATTTTCTCCTCAGGCACGCTCACGGCATCATCCACAATGAGGAAGCGGGTGAAATTCTGCTTGTACGTCTCAATGTTGCCGGCAAGAATCTCCAGGCCGAAACGCTCTGCAGCCAATGAAGATGCCACTGCTCCAACCCCCATGAGATGGCCCTCAGCCACATCAGCGGCACTTTTGGCAGTATCCTCGGACTCTACCATCTGAATCCACGGGCATTCCCTCTCGAAATACTGGCGGGTCTGGTTGATGGCCATGTAATGGGTCCTGACCTCTTTTATGTCCTCCAGGGACTGCCCAGGCAATGCCATCAGATTCTGATGTATGTGAAGGTAGATTTCGCCTTTGACCTTGGCCCCGTAACGTCTGAGGAGGTCTAAATTCGGAAGAAGTCCTCCTGAAGTCGTGTTCTCCACCGCAATGATCAGCGCATCGGCCTCGCCCGTCCCGAGCGCCTTGAACATCCCCTCGAACGTGGCGCATTCAATTATTTCCGGCGTCCCGGGTTCTCCCAGCCTGTCATAGAAAATACAGGCGGCCTGCTCGTGGAAACTGCCGTGGAATCCCTGTATTGCAACTTTCTTTGCCATTAATCTGTAAGTTTCGTTTCTCTAAAAAAAGAAGGCCGTCCGATATCCGGGCAGCCCTCTTCATATATTTCCCAATTATGAATCTACACGTGACCCGGACCTTTATCTTGCCTGATAAAAGTAAAAGTAAAGCCCGTAGTCAAAAAATCGTGTGCTGTTTCTCATAACAGGGGCAAATATAGAAAAATAATTCCTAAAATATGCAATAGGCAAGGAAATTTTCATCACTTTATTTCAGAAGCCTTGAGCACAAGCTGGCAGAATGTCGCCCGATAGCCGTGAGGGTCATATTCCGACTGGCCTGCAAGGTTATAGGCCATTGCAAAATCGGCATCTCCCCTGTACTGGGAATCCAGGAGGGTCAATCCGTATGCGGCGACGCCGGCAGCGAACCGGAACTCGGTGGACGTGGAGGCAGCCTCTCCCACATTGCAGGAAAGCGGGATGCTGTCCTCCCCGAGTTTGTCCTTGTATCGGAAATCGAAGACAGCGATATCCGAGCCTTCACCATAGCCCTCGGCCGGGATGATTTCATACAATGCGGTAACGGTCTGTCCCGCACCGATTTCGCCGGCATCCTTGTCATCATTTTCGAAATCCTCGCTGGAGAGAACCCGGTTCTCGTAGCCTATCAGCCTGTAGCTGTCCACCTTCTCCTTGTCAAAGGTAATCTGGACCTTGGCGTCATTGGCCACGCTGAAAAACTTGGAAACCTCGTTCACGAAAACCTTGGTCAGCTCGTCCTCCGAGTCGATATACTGGTAGGTCCCGTTGCCGGCATTGGAGACTTTCTCCATCATCGAATCATTGAGATTCCCTGTACCGAAACCGCAGACTGTAAGGTAAATACCCTTTGCTGCATAGTCCTGAGCCATTTCCAGAATCGCATCCGTAGAGGTCACTCCCACATTGAAATCCCCGTCGGTCCCCATTATCACCCTGTTGTTTCCACCCTCGATATAGTTCTTCAGGCATTCCTCATAGGCCATCTTCATGGCGGCCCCGCCGGCCGTGCTGCCGGATGCCGCGAGGGAAGAAATCGCCTTCTTTATTGTGCTTGACTGAGATACAAGGGTGGATTCAAGAAGAAGCTTGACCGTGCCGGAATATGTCACGATGGAGATTCTGTCCTGGGGATTGAGATTGTCCACCAGCATAGCAAGACCTGACTTGAGAAGGTCGAGCTTGTCAGAGGTGTTCATCGAGCCGGAGACGTCAATGAGGAACACATAATTGGCCTTCGGGAACCGGGAAACCGGAATCGAGCGGCCCTTGATGCCGAGACGCATCAGTTTGTGGGCCTTGTTCCAAGGGCATTCTCCCACTTCCCCGTTTATGGCCACGGCAGCATCCGCCTGAGGCTCAGGATAGTCGAATGTAAAATAATTCAGGTATTCCTCAATGCGGACAGAATTAGGCTGCGGGAGAGAACCTTTGTTCACCATTTTCCTCATATAGCCGTAGGCTGCCCCGTCAGCGTCCACCGAGAATGTGGATTTGTCATTTTCCGAGGTCTTCACGAAAGGATTCTCCCTGATTTCATCGAAACTGTCCCCTCCATCATCATAGCCTTCATCCCCCGCCTCCGAAGGATAGAATTCGCCATCATAGAACGCATTATAGTCTTCGGACATCATGCAGGACACCGCCATCGAAAGCGACAGAAGGCCTGCGATCATTCTAATTGTCATAACCAGTCACATTTCTTTTACCGGTTACATAGATGCATCCGGAAACGGAAATGTTGCACTGGGTCAGAAGAGTCCAAGCGGAATATTGATCCCGAGGAGGATGAGGACAATGCCGCCTGTGACGGCAGCCGGACGTCCTGCCTTTCCGCCTATGAAGGAACCTCCTTTGATGCCTACGATTACGGACAATGCCGTGAAGATGAACACAGCCACGGTCGGCACCCACATCTCGGGAAGAATGCGGCCCGCCATCGACATCGATATTCCCACCGCGAGGGCGTCAATGCTGTCGGCCACGCCTGCGAGGACAATGTTGCGGAAGCCTGTCAGGCTGTGGGGCTCCTCATCAGAGAAGACCTCCCTTATCATTGACGAGCCCACGAATATCAGCAGGGCCATTCCCACATATTTAACAATCTTGATGATGTACCTGGAGATGAAATCCCCGAAGGCCCAGCCAGCTGCAAGGAATGATGTCTGGATAACAGCGAAAATCAATGCGATCCGCAGGACTTCCGTCCAGCGTACATTCTTCATCGACACACTTGCGCAGAGGGCGACGGCAAAGCAGTCTGCGCAGAGGGAAGCGGAAAGAAGTATATCCTTGAACATTGACTATCGCGGTTTGAAAATCTGTCTGTTCACTATCGAGCGGCCCAGAGTCAGCTGGTCGGCATATTCCAGCCCGTCCCCGAAGCCGAGTCCCCTGGCCAGAGAGGAAATCCTGACCCCGAATGGGGAAATCTGCCTGTATATGTAGAATGCCGTGGTCTCGCCTTCCACGTCCCCGCTCAGGGCGAAAATCACCTCCACCTGTTCCGGAGACGCAGCAGCGGAGGCGAGAGCCTCGATTCTGGAGCGGAGCTGGACAATGTTTATGTCCGACGGCCCAATGCCGTCAATCGGGGAAATCTTGCCGCCGAGCACGTGATACACTCCGTGGTACTGGCCCGTGGACTCGATGCTCATCACATCCCGGACATTCTCGACAACGCAGACGGTATTGTGGTCCCTGCTCATATCCCGGCAGATGGAACATTCCCCTTCGTCCGAAATCATCATGCAGGTACGGCAATAGACCACCTCCTCCCGAAGTCTCCTTATGGAATCGGTGAAATGCCTGACATTCTCCACCGGCTGGCGGAGAAGATGGAGTGCAAGCCGGAGCGCACTCTTCTCTCCCACTCCCGGCAATGAACTAATTGCATCTACCGCATTCTCAAGCAGTTCTGAAGGATATTTCTCAGTCTTCATCTTCACTTCCATCTATATAAGCCGACACCGCCTTCCTCACCGAACCGTACTTGAGCAGGAGTTTCTCGGCGGTGCCGTAATCCTTGATCCCGGTCTCGTCCATTATCATTCTCGCTCCCCTGCCCACAAGCTTGTGGTTGGTGAGCTGCATATCCACCATAGAATTGCCCCTGACGTGTCCGAGCCTTATCATCACTGCGGTGGAAATCATGTTGAGCACCAGTTTCTGTGCCGTTCCGGACTTCATTCTCGTGCTTCCGGTCACAAACTCCGGCCCGACCACCACTTCTATCGGAATCTCGGCAACCGAGCCGAGTTCCGTACCGCTGTTGCAGGCGATGCAGCCGGTAAGCAGTCCGGCCTCCCTGGCTTTCCTGACGGCTCCGATGACGTATGGGGTACGGCCGGAAGCAGCCACGCCCACCACCACGTCCTCAGGCACGGGATTGTACTTCAGTATATCATTCCAGCCCTGCTCCGCATTGTCCTCGGCGGACTCCACGGCATTGCGTATCGCCTTGTCCCCGCCTGCAATAAGGCCGATGAACCTGTCCCTCACTCCGTAAGTCGGAGGAATCTCGGAAGCGTCCAGGACTCCGAGCCGCCCGCTGGTCCCGGCTCCGACATAGAATACCCGGCCGCCCTTCCGCATCCTCCCGACAATTCCGTCCACAAGCCGGCCTATGGCGTCAATGTGTTCCGCCACGGCATAGGGAACCAGCCTGTCCTCGTGGTTTATGCAGGTCAGAATCTCCGTCACGGACATGTCCTGGAGATTCTGGTAATTGGATGATTGTTCAGTAGTATTCATCAGTCCTGTGAATGATATCTTACAAGGCCCTCCACAGGAGATGCCTCAATGACGCCGACGCTGACGCCTTTCAATGCCGCAATCTCCAGGAAGACATCCTTCATTGCCGCACCGAATCCGCCCACAACGCCGATTCTCCGGCATACCGCACCGTATTGCGAAAGACATCTGTCGAACAATGCCAGGAAGTTTTCCCTGACAAGATCCCTTACGTATGGGCAGGTGCCGTAGTAGCCTGCGATGAACGGGGCGAATGAGCCGAGATACCCGGCCGGGGAGTCCCCCTTGTATACATTACGGACAATAGTCTGATAATCAGTATCGTAAGCAGCTGCAAAATCCGA
>SFPH01000075.1 GCA_004552115.1 Bacteroidales bacterium | reverse complement strand
GGCCAAAACGCAGATGCGCTATGCCAAAGAGGCCGATGACAAGGCAGCCATGTACCTTCGCTGGGCAGCAGATGCACTTAAGCATTATTGAAAGCCCCCGGGGAAAGCATAAAAGTATTAAATTTGCAAAAAGCAGTGTAATATGAAAGCTTATAAAACATCCAGAGAGTTATATCTGATGATATCTGTAATCTGCTTGCTGTCAAGCAGTAATCCAAACTCAGCAGATGTACATGAATCCTTTGCAAACAAGAAACTTGTTCACGCAATAAGCAAGTATGTCACATGCCCGGCCGATTCCATTGAGTTGATGCTCGCATCATCAGACTCCATAATCCAACTGATAGATACTTGCTCTTTGGAGGTCTTGAACTTGAACAATGAAGAAGTCAATAACAGTCTTGTTTCAGCATATGGCAATGAGATTCCTTTAATATTGGAGCTTTATGGCACTTATGACGCGGCAACACGATTCCCAACCAGTGAAGCCAATGCGGCCTTTGCATGGCATGAGGTGGCAAATGCCTTAATTGCCGAACATTACGGAAAAGAACAGGTAGATACGGCAGATGTCGCAACATTGTTCAGAATCGTTGACTGTATTCTTGATTCGTATTCCGCAGGTACCCAATATGACATGAATATATCGGCATGGAGATGGGTAATGTTATCCGATTACAGATTGATTGACGCCTACAAAGCATTGTACGACAGCTGCAATGAGCCATCACTGCTGAAGTCTGTTCAAGATTCATATATAAATCTTCTTGAAATGTACCGTAACAGGTGTGAACAGATTGATGGATACTGGTCTGACCTTCCTCGTGAACTTGCATGCATGCAGATGTCCATGATGGATGAAAGACGAGAATTGATAGAGAACCTTAATTTCCAATATATGCAGGGCAAGCTTACCGTACAATCCGTGAAGACTGAGCTTGACAAACGTCCAAAAGAATGGGATGCAGGTGATTATTGTGGATGGTAACAGTCGGATAACAAGACGCTTCAGGACTGCCCGTCCGTTTCATCCTCCGGCCCGACCCCGGGCAGGGCATTCTTCCCAGCCGGAGCCTTTATGCCGTGACTGATGGCCCTCCTGGCAGCCTTCACTATGCTCTGGTTGCCTTCGACCAGCCGTTTGCTGTTCTCCCGGAAACTGCCCAGTACACCCTCCAGATTCCTTTCAATCTTCTCATTCTCTCGGAAGAAGATTCCGACCCTCTCGACCATATCGGTGGCAGCCTTCACAATCTCGTCGATATGTTCCATCTGCTCCTTCTGCACCCATGCGGTGCGGATCAGGCGGAGGAAAGGAATCAGGGTCTCCTCGGTGGTGATGAGGACATTCTGCCTGAACGCCTTGGCGAAGATATCCTTGTCCTCCATCTTGGCCAGCTGGTAGGCCCCGTAGTTCGGAATGAACATTATCACATAGTCAAGGGTCTTGCGGCCGGCCACATATTTCTGGTACTCCTTGCCGGTCAGTTCCCTGATATGGTTTTCTATGGATGCCAGATTCCTCGCCGACGCAGCAGCCCTTTCCTCGTCTGTCTCGGCGGCAAAATAGTCCGCAAGGGCCGTCAGGGACACTTTCGAGTCAATGAGAATGTCGGTATTGTCAGGAAAATGCAATGCGAAATCGGGCCTCATCGTCTTGCCGGTCTCATCATTGACAATGCGGTTGCCCTTCCGGTCCCGCAGCCAGAACTCGGAATCGTAGTCCCTGCCCTCTGTCAGATTTTCGGCCTTCAGAATATTCTCCAGTATGGTCTCCCCGAAAATTCCCTGCACCTTGCTCTGTCCCTTCAGAGCCTTTGCCAGATCCTCGGCTGTGTTTCCGATGGTCTCGGTCTGCTCCTTGAGATGCCTGACGGTCTCGGCAAACTGGGTCTTGATGGAGGTGCTGGCCTCGGTGTGGGACTTCTTCTGCTCCTCAAAGGCCTCCGTCATTCCCTTGATGGTCTGGTCAAGACCGCCGGTGATATTCTTCATTGTCTCGGCAGCCTCCTTCCTGAGGGCCTCCTCGCGGGCCTTGAGATTCTTCTCATTCTCCAATGCCAGGGCCGTTCTGGCAGCCTCAATGGCATTTTTCTGGGCTTCCTCCAGCTTTGCGAGAGACTTGTTGTAATTGTCCTTCAGTTCCTCCACGGCCTGTCTGTGGCGCTCTTCCCCGTCCTCGCGAAGCCTTTCCGCAGACTTTGCGGCTTCCTCGGCTTTGGCAAGGGCCAGGTTCCGCTGGCCAAGCTCCCCTCTCAATTCCTCGACCGAAGCCCTGAGAGAAGCCAGCTCGCTGTTCTTCTCCTCAATTTCAAGCTGCTGCCGCCTGACAAGGTCCCTGGACTTGCCGGAGGAGACAACCCAGACTGCCGCTATCGCAATGATGACGACCGCAGCGATTATGGCAATGGTAACTGCAATATCCATATACGATAATACAATTTCACAAATTTACTAAGTAATTTTCAAAATACAGCCAGCCTCATCGCACCTGGATGAGGAATGAGAACTCATAGTCCCGGTCGGAAGGGACGCAGTGGTATGGTTCCGGCTCGGAGCCCCAGCTGTCATAGCCTCCCACTCCGCGGTGGAGATGGTCGAGGCAAACCTCCACGTAGTCTCTCGGGACAATGTCGCAGACATGGGACTGCGGGCGTACAAAGCCTTCAGTATCAAAGTCTTCTATACTGTTACGGAGAGCATTGAACTCGAACGGAACATCCGATGTGATGGTCAGTCCGTGCTTCTTGCCCGTGAGGGAAAGCCGGCGGACATCGGTATGGTGTCCGTTCTCCTGAGGGCGGACATAAGGATAATACAGATCCCTGACATCGGAGCTGTAGCAGCCGATGAGAGTGCCGGCCTTGCGGTCAACATAGTTCTCCTCCGGTCCCCTGCCATACCAGCCGGCATTGGAATACTCCGCCGGAATCCTGAAGCGCAGGCCGATTCGCGGGAGTCCCGGCGTACCTTCCGGACATGCCCCAAAGCGGCAGAGAACCTTCAGAGCTCCGGATGCCAAAATGGTGTAATCCATTGAGAATGAATTGCCTGCTTCAAGGTCATAAACCACTTTGACACTGGCCTCCTTGCCTGCTACCTCCGCATTGACGGACTTCACCGCCGGGTCTGATTTCCATACGGCAAGCCTGGCAGGCATCGAACATCCGTAGTCATTGTCGGTCGGAGCCCTCCAGAACGAAGGCCTGAAGCCGAAACCGTCCTTGATGTACTCGACATTGCGGACCCTGTAGGAAGTTACATTGCCAGTGGTCTTGTCAATGCTGAAAGCCAGTCTCGACGAGCTGACTGTCAGGTCGGAATCCGACTCGTCAATCTTAAGAGCCGGTCCGTCAGCATTGGCCACCGCCACCTCATACTTCCCTCCGAGATAAATCTGACCTTTGGCGACCTCGTGGCCGGAACGGTCTATTGCAGAAAGGTTTACAAAATATTCCCCGGCCGTCTCAGGCAATGCGAAAAGGTCCACCTCCGTCCCGGTCTGAGGTTCCAGGTCAAGGCGGAAAGACTTCTGCTGACAAGGCTTGCCATCCCTCAGAAGCGTCATTGTAAATGAATAATCATCGGTATCGGTGAAGTAGAACCTGTTGAAAATCTTCACCTTGCCGCCATCAGCAGGCTCGAATGAGAAATTCTGGTAGGCGTATTTCACCTCCGCCATTGCCGGATGCGGGTTGCGGTCCGGGTTCACTATTCCGTTGCAGCAGAAATTGGCGTCAGAAGGCTGGTTCTCCCCGAAGTCCCCGCCGTAGGCCCAGTAAGGACGACCCTCATCATTCTTCACCAGGATACCCTGGTCAACCCAGTCCCAGATGAAACCGCCCTGAAGATGAGGATATCTGTAGATCGCCTCCCACTGGCCGATGAGATTGCCGTTGGAATTTCCCATTGCGTGCGAGTACTCGGAAGGGCATACAGGCCTGTCCGCGCCCCTCTCTCCAACGGCATTGAACCAGTCTGCTCCAGGATACTGAGGCACATACATATCAGTATTCCATTCCCACTGCGCCCTCTCGTAGTTGACCGGACGGTTCATCAGGTCCTTCTCCTGAGCCTTGAGATAGAGGTAGGTATTGTAGAAATTATATCCGTTGCCGGCCTCGTTTCCGAGAGACCAGATGGTGACGCAAGGATAGTTCCGGTTGCGGAGAAACATGTTTCTGGTGCGCTCCATGTGGGCATCTAGCCATTCCGGAGCATTGCCGAGGGTATGACCCTTGCTGAGATTGTAGCCCCGGCCGTGCGACTCTATGTTGGCCTCGTCGTAAACGTAAAGGCCGATCTCGTCGCAGAGTTCGTAGAACTGCCTGTCCTGTGGATAGTGGCAGAGACGTACCGCATTGATATTGTGGGCCTTCATCAGTTCCAGATCCTTGCGGCAGAGCTCTCTCGGGACATAATGCCCGGTATTCTCGTTATGCTCGTGGACATTGACGCCCTTGAACTTGACAGGCTGGCCGTTCACGAGGAAAAGATTGCCCCGGAGCTCGAACCTGCGGAAGCCGACATTGAACGGGACCACTTCGGAGACCTTTCCGTCGCGGCTCAGGGTGATGAAGAGGCGGTAGAGGTTCGGAGTCTCGGCCGTCCATTTCAGCACATCGGCAATTCTTGCATCGAAGCTGATTTCAGTACCGGAGTCCGCCCCTGCGGAACCGTCAGCCGAACCGCTGCTTACCACATTGCCTGCCGCATCGACGAGCTCATAGCCGAGCCTGAAGTCTGCGCCGGCATCGGAATCATTCTTTATCAATGCCTTAAGACGGAAGATACCGTCAGTGTAATTCTCATCCAGACTTGAGACCACGGTGAAGTCCTCAATCTTGAGCTCAGGCTGGGACCAGAGGAAGACATCGCGCTCGATACCGCTGATCCTCCAGAAATCCTGGCATTCGAGATAGGAACTCGTGCTCCAGCGGTAAATCTTGATTACCAATTCGTTATCCCCGTCCACCAGATATCTGTCGAGGAGGAATTCGGCCGGGTCCTTGGAATCCTCGTTGTAGCCGACTTCATTGCCGTTGACATATACATACACACCGGACTTGGCGCCGGCGAGGTGGAGGTAGACATTCCTCCCCTTCCAGGATTCAGGCACCCTGAATGTCCTGCTGTAAACCCCGTAAGGAATGACGTCCGGCAATGACGGAGGGGTCGGATGCCCACCCAGGAACTCATATGGCTGATTCACGTAAATGGCTGTGCCATAGCCCTGTACCTCCCAGTTTCCCGGCACTGTGATCTTCCCTGTCTTCTCCGTCTCCCCTTCCGATGCCGGGGCTTTTACGGCTGCGGCAACGGCGTCGGGCTCAAAGCGCATGGTGCTCTGGCTGAGGGCGTCAAAAGCAGCGGCCTCCGGGTCTTCCTGCCGTGCAGCAGTCTGCCCGGCAGCCTTCTTGAGATCCTTGCCAGTGAGCGTGCCCTGTTCGTTGAGGGCGTTCCAGATTTTACCGGCAATAACACC
>SFPH01000074.1 GCA_004552115.1 Bacteroidales bacterium | reverse complement strand
TACCCTTACGTCGTCAGGCAGAACTGTGTTCAGGAGATTGATGAGAAGTGGCTTGTTCGCCGGATCAGCATAGACGGCCTTGAAGCCGGCATCGGTCAGTAGGTTAACGAAAACCTGGTCTTCCTTTTTTGTCTGTAAATTTATTGTGTTCATAAGTAATTGTTTTATGAACCCCGAATATATTACAAAATTTCCCGGAAAACTGCGGTAGTGGTGGCGAAATATATGTATTTTAAATTTAAAAATTGTAGTAAGGTGGTACGGTTTTCGATGAATTTTATGACAGTTATTGCTTGCGTAAAGTGCTTTATGGTTACCGTTGCCGCCTGTCATTTTTCGGAGATTTTGACCAAGAATGTTTGAGGTTTTACCCTCGTTTGTAGATAGATCTCTCCAATCGCTGCGCTCGGTCGATATGTCGTGATTCCGGAGGGTGGCATTCGGAAAACCATGGCCGCCCGTGGCCTTGTGAACGGGAGGGACCCACGAAGTGGGAGGGATTTAGTTTTCCGAATGTCACCCTCCGGAACGCATGACTAAAAAAAGGGAGCTTGAACCAAGCCCCCTAAAATAGATTCTTGAAAATTGAATTATCCCAGGAATCCCAGAAGGATACCGGCTGCGACTGCAGAACCGATGACGCCGGCCACGTTAGGGCCCATGGCGTGCATCAGAAGGTGGTTGCTCGGGTCAGCCTCGCGTCCGGCCATCTCGGATACCCTCGCACTGTCAGGCACGGCGGATACACCTGCATTGCCTATGAGCGGGTTGATTTTCCTGCCTTCTTTCAGGAAGAGGTTGAGGAACTTCACGAAGAGAACTCCGCAGGTCGTCGCAATCACGAATGAGAGGAGACCGAGGCAGAAAATCTTGATGGAACTGGTGGAGAGGAACTTGTCGGCCTGGGTGGAGCAGCCCACTGTCAGACCGATGAGAATCGTGATCACATCCACGAGCGGACCCCTTGCCGTTTCTGCAAGTCTCCTCGTTACTCCGCTCTCTTTCAAGAGGTTGCCGAAGAAGAGCATACCCAGGAGCGGAAGTCCTGACGGCACGATGAAGGCGGTGGTCAGGAAGCCTACAATCGGGAAAATGATCTTTTCCCTCTGACTCACGGCACGTGGGGAAGGCATTCTGATGAGGCGCTCCTTCTTTGTGGTCAGGAGCTTCATTATTGGCTTCTGGATCACAGGCACGAGGGCCATGTAGGAATAAGCCGATACCGCAATGGCTCCCATGAGATCAGGTGCGAGCTTGGAGGAAAGGAAGATGGCTGTAGGGCCGTCCGCTCCGCCGATGATACCGATTGCACCGGCTTCATTGGGAGCAAAGCCCAATGCCAATGCCAGGAGATAGGCTCCGAAGATTCCGCATTGTGCCGCAGCTCCGATGAGGATGAGGCGCGGCTGGGATATCAGGGCCGAGAAGTCCGTCATTGCTCCGATTCCGAGGAAGATGAGAGGAGGATACCAGCCCTGCCTGACACCCTGATAAAGGATATTCAGAACTGAGCCGTCCTCATAGATTCCGATATTGAGACCCGGGAACATCGGAATGTTTCCTATAATCATTCCGAATCCGATCGGGACGAGGAGCAGCGGTTCCCACTCTTTCTTGATGGCCAGAGTGATGAACACAATGCCGATGACAATCATCACGAGATGCTGGAATGTCACGGGGTGCCGTCTGAAACGGAGTCGCCCTTGGCAACGTGAATCTTTGTAACTGTTCCGGCGCTCTCGGCCTGGATTTCATTCTCCATCTTCATCGCCTCAAGCACGGCTACTTTCTGGCCTGCGGATACTGTGTCGCCTTCCTTTACGGAAACCTCGAGGATGACACCCGGCATAGGGGCTGTGACCGCCTTGCCGGCGCCGGCAGGAGCTGCTGCAGGTTTTGGAGCTGCAACAGGAGCAGGAGCTGCCTGAGCTGCCTGAGCAGCCTGTACAGGTGCGGCCTGAACAGGAGCGGCAGGGAGGACATTGTCCATTTCTACCTGGTAAGAGACGCCGTTCACAGTGACGTCAGCGATATTTCCTTCAGTTGAGTTGATTATCTTGGATATTTGCGGAATCCCTGTTCCTTGTTGTTCCATGCACTCTGATTGTGCCTTATTGTAATGATGTAACTCTCCCTGTCGTGAACGGTTTCGTTCATGTACCGGTGCATTGCAAGAGCAATGGCGGCATAGACTTCACCGCCGAGTTCGCGGTCGAGAGCCATTCCGATGGCTGCTGCCACCTCCGGAGTCATCTTGCCGCTGCCCTTCTTTACTGCAGGTTTCTTGTCCTTACCGGCCCCGCCGAGGGAAATGCCCAGAAGTGCGAAAAGCCACCACAATACAATGAGAGCGGTGAATACCACCGAAATGGATACTACTGTGAGTACCAGACCGTATGGGTCGTCGTGAGCGAGCTTCTCGCTGCCGGATGTCTTGCCTTTCTGGCCGTTGACCGCCATTGGAGACGGGTCAAGTCCACCTTCGACCGGCTCCCAGACCTGCTGGCGGATGTCGTTGGCCACTCTCGCCGCGGACTTGCCGCAAGGAAGGGTGGCGGGTACCGACAATGAGTCAATGATGGTTCTTCCGTCGTTGCTGACAAGATACACGGTCATTCCCCTGACAATCTCAAAGTCAATGTAGAATGTGCCGTCATTGCTGTCTCCGCTGGCATGGAAGAGGGATACCTGACGAGGACCTATCTTCGTCCTGGAGTCAGTCTTGGATATCTGGAACTTCTTCAGGTCGCTCCTGTCATCAGTCAGGTAGCAGCCTGCGAAGTTCACCGTGCCCTGAGACTTGTTGTAAATCTCCAGCCATCCGTTCCTCCGTCCGTAGTCATCCACAATTCCGCTGTCCGATGCCGGCATTATCTCGGAAATGATGAGATCGCTGACATTCTGGCCTGCGGCATTGAACGACAGGACTGAGGCGAGGATGAGGGCGTATGTCAATATTGCCTTTCTCATATCGTCCGATCGGTCTAAAGAGGAAGGTTGTCGTGCTTCTTGGCAGGGATGCTCTGCTTCTTGCCGGCCAGGGATTCGAGAGCCCTGATGACTCTGAACCTGGTGTTGCGCGGCTCGATGATATCGTCAATGTAGCCCATCTTGGCTGCCTGGTAAGGATTGCAGAAGAGATCATTGTACTCATTCTTCTTCTCTTCGGCAATCTTCTGCTGCTCAGCAGGGTCCTCCACGGCCTTGATTTCCTTTCCGTAGAGAATCTGCACGGCTCCGTCAGCTCCCATGACAGCAATGTTGGCAGATGGCCAGGCGTAGTTGATGTCTCCGCGTATCTGCTTGCAGCTCATCACGATATGGGCTCCGCCGTAGGATTTCCTGAGGGTTACGGTTACCTTAGGGACGGTAGCCTCTCCGTACGCATAGAGAAGTTTGGCTCCATTGGCAATGATAGCTCCATATTCCTGCTGGGTTCCGCAGAGGAAGCCAGGGACGTCGACGAGGGTGACGATAGGAATGTTGAAGGCGTCGCAGAAGCGTACGAATCTGGCAGCCTTCCTGGATGCGTTGATGTCGAGAACGCCGGCGATGACCTTAGGCTGGTTGGCCACGATGCCGACACTTCTGCCGTTCATGTGTGCGAAGCCAACTATGATGTTGCGGGCGTAGCTCTGGTGAATCTCGAAGAATTTCCCGTCATCGACAATGCTCTTTATGACATAGTACATGTCGTAGGCCTTGTTCGGGCTGTCCGGGATGATGTCATTGAGGCTGTCATCCACCCTTGATACAGGGTCTGATGTCGGAACCACAGGTGCCTCCTCCATATTGTTCTGAGGAATGTAGCTCAGGAGTTCCTTGATGATCCTGATTCCGTCCTCGTCATTTTCTGCAGCGAAATGTGCAACTCCGCTCTTTGTGGCGTGGACGCTGGCTCCTCCGAGGTCCTCGGAAGACACGTTCTCTCCGGTAACGCTCTTCACTACAGCAGGGCCGGTGAGGAACATATAGGAGGTGTTCTTTACCATTACGGTAAAGTCAGTGAGGGCAGGGGAGTAAACCGCTCCGCCAGCGCAAGGACCGAAGATACCTGAAATCTGAGGAACCACTCCGGATGAGAGAATGTTCCTCTCGAAGATTTCTCCGAATCCTGCAAGGGAGTTGATTCCTTCCTGGATTCTGGCTCCGCCCGAGTCGTTAAGTCCGATGCAAGGCGCCCCGTTCCTGGTGGCCATGTCCATAACCTTGCAGATTTTCTGAGCCATTGCTTCTCCGAGAGAGCCTCCGGATACGGTGAAGTCCTGGGCGAAGACATAGACGAGCCTGCCGTCTATGGTGCCCTGTCCGGTAACGACGCCGTCTCCGTCGAAGTGCTGCTTTTCCATTCCGAAGTTCGTGCAGCGGTGCTGTACGAACATGTCGAATTCCTCGAAGCTGCCCTCGTCAAGGAGCAATGCGATGCGCTCACGTGCGGTGAGCTTTCCCTTCTGGTGCTGCGCATCAATTCTTTTCTGTCCGCCTCCCATCGAGGCTTTTGCTCTGCGCTCTGCCAGAATCTTGATATTATCCTGCTGGATACTCATGTAAAATATAATGTATTAAAGTGATACCAGATTTGTTTCTGTAACTTGCAAATATAGTGATTATTTTTCAAAATAATAAAAAACGGCGGACCCATCGGGTGGGTCCGCCGCTCATTCCGTATCTGAATCGCCGCTATTCGGCAGGCTTCATTGTAGAGTAAACATTGGTGACGTCGTCATCGTTCTCGAGAAGGTCGGTGAGCTTGTTCAAAGTCTCCCTCTGCTCAGGAGTGACGTCCTTCAGATCCACGTTAGGAATCCTCTCGAAGCCTCCGGAAACCAGCTCGAAGCCGTTCTCCTCAATGTACTTCTGGATGCCGCCGTAGGACTCGTAGGCTCCGTAGATGACCACGTTCCTGGTGATGTTCTCATCCTCATCCTCCTGCTCCTCGATGAATACCTCAGGATCGTCGTCGAAATCGCAGAGGGCAAGCTGGAGCTCGTCGATGTCGAGGCCTTCCTTGTCCTTGATCCTGAACACGCACTTGTGGTCGAACATGAAGCTTACGCTGCCGCTTGTTCCGAGTGAGCCGCCGCATTTGGTGAAGTAGCTGCGGACATTGGCCACGGTCCTGGTATTGTTGTCAGTGGCTGTCTCCACGAGGAAGGCGATGCCGAACGGGCCGTATCCCTCGAATGTGACCTCCTTGAAATCGCCGAGAGTCTTGTCGGTGGCCTTCTTGATGGCCCTCTCGATATTGTCCTTAGGCATATTCTCGTTCCTTGCCTCTGCTATGAGGGCGCGGAGACGCGGGTTGCCGACAACATCAGGTCCGCCCTGCTTTACGGCGATGGTGATTTCCTTTCCGATCTTGGTGAAGGTCTTGGCCATGTGGCCCCAACGCTTCATCTTTCTTTCTTTTCTGAACTCAAATGCTCTTCCCATATTCCGAAAATTTATTTGGATGCAGGTGCGTTCTCAATGCGGCTGATATACTTGTCAATATCATAGCCCTCCATTGACTGAGGCTTCTTGTAGAATCCGAGTGCCTTGTCAGCCTTGCCGAGTTCCTCGCAGATGACACCTGCCTTGAGGAGATAGGAAGCTGCGAAAAGATTGTCAGCCACTCCGGCTGCCTTCTCATAGCAGGAAAGCGCCTCATTCAGCTTCGCAAGTCCGGTGTATGCGTCGCCCTTGCAGCCGAGTGCCCTTGCCTTGAGGATCTCGTCCTTGCCATTGTACTTGCCGAGGTATGAGACGGCGTTCTCGTAATTGCCGAGCTGGAACTCGCAGACGCCTGCATAGAAATATGCGGCTGCGCCGGCCTTTGAACCGTATTCGTCAATCACCTGGGCGAAACCGAGCACATTGCCGTCACCATTGAGGGCGATGTCATAGTTGCCCGAGCGGAAACTTGCCTCAGCAGGGAACATCTGCTCCTGAGCCTCGGCCCTTCTCGGCTCTACATAGAACTTGTGGTAGCAGAGCACTGCCAAGCCTGCGAGTATGGCGGCTGCGAGCACTCCCCAGATCACCTTCTTGTTCTCATTGAAAAATTTCTCGACGGCAGAGACCTTCTCCGCAACATTCTCCTGCTGCTGTCTCTCCTGGTCTTTTGTAGTAACGTTTGCCATATTGATGTTTATTATTGTTTCAATCCGATGCGATTCACCGCATAGTCCGCAAAATTACATATTTTTCGTCAATCATACAACGAGAAGCGGTTAAAATCATTATATTTGCACAAACATTAGGGCACATCAATATGGCTGTTCTCAAAAAGTTGGTGGTTCAGGATTTCAGGAACATTGCTCTGGCGGAACTTGAGTTCTCGTCAAACATAAACTGTATTTCCGGCGGCAACGGCGAGGGCAAGACGAATCTTATAGATGCCATATATTATATGTCAATGACCAAGAGCTCCTCCAATGCGTCAGACAGGGCCTGCATCAGATACGGGGCGGAGTCATTTTCCATCTCGGGGCTTTATTCGATGAAGTCGGCGGACAGCAGGTTTTCGTTCCGGGTCTCCGGCAACGGGGCCAAGAAACTGGTCCGGGACGAGAAGCCCTGCCAGAGGATGTCCGACCACATCGGCCTCCTTCCGGTAGTGCTCGTGTCTCCTTCCGACGGCGCCCTGGTGAGCGATTCAGGAGAGGAGCGCAGAAAGTTCCTGAACCAGGTCCTGTCGCAGATGGACAGCGAGTATCTCGCTGATGTGCAGCAGTATAACAAACTTATATCACAGCGCAACGCAATGCTGAGGGAAGAGTCCTCCGATGTGTCTCTCATGGACATAATCGAAGAGTCCCTGGAGTATCACGGACATAGGATCCACCAAAGGAGAAAGTCGTTTGCTGAGACTCTGTCTCCGGCCGTTGGTCATTATTATTCAATACTTTCCGGAGCGAAGGAGGAGGTTCGGGTCTCATACAGGTCAGATCTGTCCTCATCTTCCCTGAGGTCTCTGCTCGAGGCATCCAGGCAGAAGGACCGGATTCTCGGCTACACGACATCAGGCATCCAGCGGGATGACCTCATATTCCTGATGGACGGGCATCCCATAAGACGGGATGGCTCCCAGGGCCAGAGGAAGTCGTTCCTGATTGCATTGAAATTCGCCCAGTACGAGCTGATGAAACAGGAATCGGGCGTGCCTCCGACCCTGCTTCTGGATGATGTGTTCGACAAGCTTGACATGGACCGCACCTCGAATCTTCTCGGCATGGTGGCAGGGAGCGATTTCGGCCAAATCTTCATAACGGACAGCAACAAGGTCCGCCTCTCCGGAATCGTGGACGGGGTGACGGCCGACCGTGCCTATTACTCGGCTTCGGCCGGATGCTTCACGATGGAGGAGATTTGAGATGGACTTCCGGAAGAAATACGGCAATCAGGTATCATTGGAGAGGAAGGATCCTTCCCCAATGTCGGAACTTGTCCCGATGTTCCTGAAACTCAGTGGGATGACATCTGCTGTCAATGAGAACCTGATTCTGTCGGCATGGGACAGGGTGACGGGTGCGGGATCATATACATTGAAGAAATATGTCAGGGACGGAACCCTCGTATGCCATATTTCTTCTTCGGTCGTGAGAAATCAGCTCTATTTCCAGAAGGAGGAAATCGCGGCTTCCATAAATGCCGAGGTGGCCTCGGACCCGGTGAATGCCGGGAATCCGGGCAGCAGGAAATATTTGAAAGGAATAATCTTGAAATGATGGACAGACAGATAAAGATAGTGGCGGATGAGGCCATTCCCTTCCTGAAGGGAGTCTTCGAACCTTATGCGGAGGTTGTGTACAGGCCGGGCATAAAGATTTGCCGGGCAGACCTGATGGATGCGGACGCATTGATTATCAGGACCAGGACCAGATGCGACGAGAACCTTCTGGAAGGCACCAGGGTAAGGTTCATCGCCACGGCGACAATCGGGGACGACCACATTGACTTCCCGTATTGCGATTCGCGCGGAATCATTGTCAGGAATGCTCCCGGATGCAATGCGGGCGGCGTGACGGAATACGTTTTTTCCGCATTGTTCGGACTTGCTTCCAGGAGGGCCATCAGCCTTCAGGGCGCCACGCTCGGCATTGTCGGTGTGGGACACGTGGGCAGCATGGTCGAGAGGATGGGACTCGTGCGATCCTCCGAGAGCCGAGGCGGAAGGCTCATACGGCTTCTGCGACCTGGATACGCTTCTCGCCGAGTCCAACATTGTCACGCTTCACGTCCCGCTCGACGAAACCACCCGCGGAATGGCGGACAGGGATTTCTTTGCAAAGATGCGGCCGGGGGCCTTCTTCATAAATGCCGCAAGGGGAGAGGTCGTCTGCGAGGATGCGCTGCTGGAGGCGATTCCGAAGCTTGGCCCTGTCATCATCGACACCTGGAACAATGAGCCGGATATCAATCTTGAACTTATGGAAAAGGCCGCCATCGCAACTCCGCACATTGCCGGATACTCCTATCAGGGCAAGCAGAACGGTACGGCGGCCGCGGTAAGGGCAGTGGCCCATTATTTCGGAATCACCCAGCTCTATGAGTTCTTCCCGAAGACGGAGCTCGCCGAGAACGAAGCCGTGAAACTTGATCTCAGGGGAATGAACCAGGGGGAGATTGCAGCTGTGTTCCAGTACAATTATCCGATTTTCACTGATGATTTCATGCTCCGCCTCCATCCTGAGGATTTCGACCGGCTCAGGTCGGAGTACAATTACAGGCGTGAAGTTTTCATTGACTGAAAAGATGCGATTTAAACTTAAAACCACATATTATGTTTGACCAGAATGACATCAGGAAGATTGAGGAGCGCGGTTCCTCGGTTTCCGAAGTTGAGGCTCAGGTAGAGCGTTTCAGGAAAGGTTTTCCGTGGCTGGACATCGTTGCTCCGGCGACTCCGGGAAACGGCATCAAAGTACTTGGCGATGATGCTGCAGACAGGGCTGTGGCATACTATGAGAATGCTTCAGTAGCTGGCAAATGCAAGTTCGTGCCGGCGTCCGGGGCGGCTTCGAGAATGTTCAAGGACATTTTCGCCGGGCTTGCCGCTCTTGAAGACGGAAAGGATCCGGGTGCGGAGTCATCGGCCGGGAAACTTGCCTCGAACATTGAGAAATTCGCATTCTATACCCGCGAGATGTTCGGAACACCTGCGGACAATGCTGAATATCGCCGTGAAGTTGCTGCGAAGGTGCTCGGCGGCGAAGGACTCGGCTACGGCTCCAAGCCTAAGGGAGTCATCCGTTTCCACAGATATCCCGATGGGGAATGCAGGACCGCATTTGCGGAGCATCTTGTCGAGGCCCAGGACTATATGCGCAATGCTGACGGCTCGGCCAATATCGTTTTCACCATTTCTCCGGAGTTCGGGAAACTCTTCGAAGATGCCCTTGAGGAGGTCAAGGCAGCGTATGAGGCAAGGTACGGCGTCAGGTTCAGCATCTCCTTCACCTGTCAGGAGAAATCCACCGATACCGTTGCGGTGGACCTCAAGAACAGGCCTTTCCGCACCGAGGAAGGCGAACTTCTGTTCAGACCTGCCGGACACGGAGCTCTCATTCACAATCTGAATGCGATTGAGGATGAACTCGTGTCCATCAAGAATATCGACAATGTTTCCAACGACAGATTCCTTCCGGTTACGGCAATGTACAAGAAAGTGCTGATGGGTGTTGCCCTCAGCCTGAGGGACAGGATTTTCGGCTATCTCAATGCCCTTGACAAGGCTGGTGACTCCGTCTGTCCAACCCTCTGTGACGAGATTGAGAGGTTCCTTGCTGAAGAACTCAGCATCACATTGCCTCCTGTCGCTTGCCCTTCCGAAAGAGTCGCCCTGCTCAGGTCCAAGCTGGACCGCCCGATCAGGGTTTGCGGAATGGTGCGCAATCAGGGTGAGCCTGGCGGTGGACCTTTCATAGTGAAGTCCAAAGACGGTTCAACCAATCTCCAGATTCTCGAGAGCGTCCAGATAAACATGGGCGATGAGGCTTCCAGGGAGATGCTTGCCGGCGCTACCCATTTCAATCCTGTGGATCTCGTCTGCTGCCTCAGGAACTACAAGGGGGAGAAGTTCAATCTTCTCGAGTATGTGGATCAGGATGCAGGATTCATCAGCTCCAAGAGCTATCAGGGCAGGGAGCTGAAGGCTCTCGAACTTCCGGGCCTCTGGAACGGCTCCATGAGCGACTGGAATACCTGTTTCGTGGAGGTTCCGCTTGAGACTTTCAATCCGGTGAAGGTCGTGCTCGACCTTCTGAGACCGGCTCATCAGGGGGAATGATATGTCTGCGGGGATTCTAAGATACATAGGTGCGGTCATCTGCGCCGTTCTCTCAGCCGGTTGTGCGAAGATGGAGACTCTTCTGGGGGAAGCTGATCTTCCCTGCACGGTCAAGGTCTCGGGCATCGTGATAGACGGGACGGCCGGGACTCCGCTTTCCGCAATTGACGTGAGGATGGAGCTGTTCAGCCCCGGCGCTTCTTCGGCTCATTCCATGGTGTCCTCAAGGACGGATGATGCAGGAAGATACGAGCTGGAGATGCTTTACGGGGATGCGGCTGACAGATGCTTCATCACTGTTCCCGGCGGCGCCCATCTCGGGATTCTTTACGAGGAATATAAGGTGGAGGTAATGCTGCTCAGAGACAGCGCAGGGTACGACAAAGAGTCCTCGACCTACACGGTCGAGAAACTGCCCATAGTACTGGCGCGGAAATGAATGATTGCACGGAACTATTGACCCTTGGCGATTCTCCATTCGCCGGGGGTCTTTCCTGTATATAGGCGGAACTGCTTGTAGAAGTTGGACTTGTCTGTGAATCCGACTTTTCTTCCGATGCTTTCCAATGACGAATCAGGATCCTGCAGGATAAGGTCTGATGCAAGCCTCACCCTTATCCGGTTCCTCCATTTCGTGAATCCTTCCACGCTTACGTTGTTGAAATAGTCTTTGACTTCAGAGATGTCAAGCCCAAGGCCTGTGGCTATGGAACGCATTGAAAATCCGCGGATTATATTGGAATTTATGCTGGCCCATCTGTCTATGGCGATGGCAATGTCGGATTCATCCGTATTGTTCACGGCTGTTAAAGAATCCTTGCATTGCAGGTTTTCCCGCTGTGAATGTCTTCGTCTTCTGGAAACCCCGAACAGGAAGAATTTAAGTGGCTCCGGGATTCCTGCCCTGCTCAAGGCCCTGCTGATGCGTTTGCGGACTGAATAGTTAATCATTTCAAACAGGTTGGTTATGTTTCAAGTCTATGTTCGCTGCCGGCGGTACAGTCCGGCCTTTCATGGTTATCCAAAAAAAGGAGGGCGACTTGTCTGCCGCCCTCCTCTGATATGTCCGTAGCTGATGATCTACCATCCGAGAACGTAAGAGAAGATGAGCGGAGCAACGATTGTCGCATCTGACTCGACAATGAACCGAGGAGTGTCGACATCGAGCTTGCCCCAGGTGATCTTCTCGTTCGGAACTGCTCCTGAATATGAACCGTATGAGGTGGTGCAGTCTGAAATCTGGCAGAAATATGCCCAGAGCGGAACGTCAGGCCACTCGAGGTCCTGAGCCATCATAGGCACTACGCATATAGGGAAGTCACCTGCAGTACCTCCGCCGATCTGGAAGAAGCCAACTCCCTGGCCGCCGCAGTTCTCGCGATACCACTCGGTGAGGAAGATCATTGTCTCGATACCGTTCTTTATCATCGAGGTCTCGAACTCTCCGCGGATGCAGTGGGCGGTGAAGATGTTTGCGGTGGTGCAATCCTCCCATGCAGGAACTACAATAGGGATGTTCTTCTCGCAGGCTGCAAGAACCCAGCTGTCCTTAGGGTCGATCTCATAGTACTGCTCGAGAACGCCGCTTCGGATGAGCTTGTAGATCACCTCCCAAGGGAAGAGCCTCTCACCATTGGCCTTCATCTCGTTCCATACCTCCACGAGGTGATGCTCGAGACGGCGGAATGCCTCCTCTTCAGGGATGCAGGTATCCGTAACGCGGTTCATATGGTTGTCGAGAAGTTCCTTCTCCTGAGCCGGAGTGAGATCCCTGTAGTACGGAACCCTGTAGTAGTGGTTGTGCGCCACAAGGTTCATGATATCCTCCTCGAGGTTGTTGGCGGAGCAGGATACGATCTGAATCTTGTCCTGGCGTATCATCTCTGCGAGTGAAAGTCCGATTTCGGCAGTTGACATGGCTCCTGCCATGGCAAGCATCATCTTGCCGCCCTTCTTCATGTGCTCGTCATAAGCCTTGGCGGCATCAACGAGGGCCGCCGAGTTGAAGTGGCGGTAATGATGGGTAATGAAATTTGAAATAGGTCCTTTTTCCATTTTCAATTCAATTTTACATAAGTTCCGCAAAGTTAGCAAAGTCTTTTCAATTTATGAAAGAAGATGCTGAAGTTTTTTGGAAGGAATGACGCACATCATTGATTTTCCGCAAAGTGGGCAAAGACTATTCGATTTCGGAAAGAAAATGATTAAATTTGCAGGCTTTAAGTATTTTGGAACCCGCGGCTTGCGGAAATGAGCCACGAAGATTTATGAGAGGATTGACCGATTTCGGAAAGATAAGAAATACAGATACGCCGTTCTGGTATTACGATATGGACTTGCTGCGGGCCACGGTGGACAAGGCCGCCGAGCTTTCCCGCAAATATGGGATAGGTCTGCATTATGCCGTCAAGGCCAATGTGGAGCCTCGTATTGTGCAGTATATCAGTTCAAAAGGCTTCGGCGCAGACTGCGTGAGCGGCAACGAGGTGGTGTTCGCCGCCGAGAACGGATTCAGTCCGGACACTATCGTGTATGCCGGAGTGGGCAAGACTGACAAGGAAATAAATACTGCCCTGGACCTCGGAATCGAGGCTTTCAACTGCGAGTCCATAATGGAGATGCAGGTGATAGATGCTCTCGCTGCCGGGAAGGGCGTCAGGGCCAGGGTGTCCGTCAGAATCAATCCCAACATCGACGCACATACGCACAGATATGTAACTACTGGCCTGTATGAGAACAAGTTCGGCATTTCCCGTCACGAGTTCGACGCCGTTATTGATCTTCTGAAGAATGCGAAGGCATTGGACTTCGCCGGTCTGCATTTCCATATCGGCTCCCAGATTACTGATGTCGAGGAAGTCTATTCACTTGAGTGTGAGCGCGCTGCGGAGATTGTCGGTTATTTTGAGTCGAAGGGCCTGGAGGTCAGGAGCATTGACCTTGGTGGCGGACTTGGCGTGAATTATGACGAACCGGACGAGTTCCCGATACCTGATTTCGAAACCTGGCTGGGCACTGTCTCGGCAAAGTTGCGAAGAAGGCCTGACCAGAGGGTCAGCGTGGAGCCGGGACGTTCTCTGGTGGCTCAGTGCGGATCCCTCATCACCAGGGTCCTGTTCGTGAAGAACGGGGAGACAAAGGCCTTCCTCATCATGGATGCCGGAATGAATGATCTTATAAGGCCTGCCCTGTACGGCGCCTATCACAAGATCGAGAATCTTTCGGCATTGTCCGAAGGACGGGAGGACGCCGCAGGGGTGACATCATGGCAATCCGCAGCGCGGGAGCCTATGGAAGCGTGATGAGCAGCCGCTACAATCTCAGGGACATCGCGCCGGCGGTGTTTTCGGATGACCTGAAGTAGCCGCAGGGGCATTCAAGGCAAATGTTTGATAATGATAAAATAGTTGCAATATGTTTGAAAATCTGTCGGAAAGGCTTGAGAGATCGTTCAAGATTCTCAAGGGAGAAGGAAAGATTACCGAAATCAATGTCGCCGAGACCGTAAAGGATATACGCAAGGCCCTGCTTGACGCCGATGTCAGCTACAAGGTGGCCAAGGATTTCTGCAACAGGGTGAAGGACAAGGCAATGGGACAGAATGTCCTGACCGCCGTCAAGCCTCAGCAGATGATGGTGAAGATCGTCCACGACGAACTCGCCGAATTCATGGGAAGCGGTGCCTCCGACATCAATGTGAAGGGCAATCCGGGAGTGGTTCTCATTGCAGGTCTCCAGGGATCCGGCAAGACCACGTTCTCCGCCAAGCTGGCCAACCTCTGCCGCTCGAAGAAGGGCATGAAGGTCCTTCTCGCAGCCTGCGACGTATATCGTCCTGCCGCCATCGAGCAGTTGAAGGTGATGGGTGAGCAGGCCGGTGTCCAGGTCTATTCCGAGGACGGCGTGAAGGATCCGGTGAAAATCGCACTCAATGCAGTGGCCAAGGCCAAGGCGGAGGGCATTTCAGTGGTCATTGTCGATACGGCGGGACGTCTGGCCGTGGACCAGGAGATGATGGACGAGATTGCCGCCATCAAGAAGGCTGTGAATCCTACCGAGATTCTCTTCGTGGTGGATGCGATGACCGGTCAGGATGCCGTGGAGACAGCGGGCGCATTCAATGATGTGCTTGATTTCGACGGAGTTGTGCTCACCAAGATGGACGGTGACACCCGTGGCGGTGCTGCTCTCTCCATCAAGGCTGTGGTAGGCAAGCCGATCAAATTCATTTCTTCCGGCGAGAAGATCGACGCTCTGGATGTATTCCATCCTGCCCGTATCGCAGACCGTATCCTCGGAATGGGCGACGTGGTCACCCTCGTGGAGAAGGCTCAGGAGCAGTTCGACGAGAAGCAGGCCCGTGAACTGAAGAAGAAACTCAATGGGCAAGGCTCTCAAGGATGTTGAGGTGGACAACAATGCCTTCAAGAGCGTGGAGGCCATCATCATGTCAATGACCCCGTACGAGCGTGAGCATCCGGAGTGCATCAACGGAAGCCGCCGCAAGCGCATCGCTGACGGAAGCGGAACCTCAATTCAGGAGGTCAACCGTCTCCTGAAGCAGTTCGAGGGCACCAGAAAACTTATGAAGGGAGCCGTGGACGGCTCTCTGGCTGCCAAACTCAGGAGGAGATAGTTCATCATTTTTGAGATGTGGGCTTTGATATGACAAGGAGCGCCGGAAGGATTGTCCTCGCACTTGCCGGATTCGTATTGCTGGCATCCGCAGCAGGGGCCAGGGAGAAGAAGAAGGAAGTCGTGTACCAGGGAGAGATAGTCAAGACCGGAATGAATTTCGGCCCTCTCCCGGCAGTGGCCTATGATGCCGACAAGGGCTTCCAGCTCGGAGCAATCCTGAACCTGTACCAGTACGGGGACGGCTCGACCTATCCGAACTATTTCAACCGCTGGTATTTCGAGGCCTCATATTTCACGAAGGGTTCGATGCTCTTCCAGATTCAGCATGACAACAAGAATCTGATTCCGGGGGTGCGCTGGTCCACCGCCGCCTCGTACAACATAGACAAGGCTTTCGACTTCTACGGATTCAACGGCTTCCAGTCCTGTTATGATTACGAAAGGATGGATGTCTCCAATGACAGGAAGGCCATAAAGGGAGGGGCGGAACCTGATGCGGCACTGTACCGCTACAATCCGTACTACCGTTTCAACAAGTCGATCCTCTATGCGAAGACCGATTTTACAGGCCATATCACGGACAACCTGTACTGGGAGGCCGGCTATCATTTCCGCTGGTACAATCAGGACAAAATCGACCGCGCGAGCATCAACAGGAACAAGAACTGGTATGACACCTTCCCTTCCGGACCGGATACCTTCGGCAATGTGAAGGAGGCGGAGATGAGGGATGTCAATGATGTCCGCCCTTATATGCCTACTCTTTTCGAACTCTATCAGGACTGGGGTCTCATCGACAAAGATGAGATATACAATGCCAAGGGCAAGCCTCATATGTTCGACAGCAGTATCCGTCTGGGGCTGATGTACGATACCAGGGACAAGGAGGGGGCTCCTACCGGAGGCATCTGGGCCGAGGGCCACGTGACTCTCGCACCGAAGTGGCTGGGCTCCAGCCATTCCTATTACCGCTACGCGATGACTTTCCGCCATTATGTCCCGGTGATTGCCAATGATGTCCTGACATTTGCCTACCGCATCAGCTACGAGGGTTCTTTCGGCTCCGACGTCCCTTATTATGCCCTGCCTTTCAATACTACCGTCGGCAATGAGACCGACGATGACGGTTTCGGAAGCTACCGTACAACCAGGGGAGTGCTCAGGACACGCGTAGTGGGCATTGACCAGATGCTGTGGACGGCGGAGTTCCGCTACAAGTTTGTGGATTTCAAGCTCTGGAAGCAGAATATGGCCTTCTCGCTGACGGCCTTCACAGACGGCTCGATGGCGACCAGGGGCCGGGATATGTCGTTCCGCGGCGAGGCCGGAAGTTTCGCCGGTTACAAGGCCTATATTGAGGGCCGTTATGCTGAAGTGCCTTCGAAGTATCAGGAAAGGTATTACAAGACAATCGATTGCGGTTCCTACGGCGAGGTCCGCAGCCTGAAGGAGATGCCTCATTCGACATTCGGCCTCGGGCTCCGCTTCATAATGAACACCAATTTCATTGTCGCATTCGAATACGGACTTCCGTTCAGCCGGTTCTACAGAAAGGACAGCCCGTACTATATGCAGGACGGCGGAGGCGCCTTCTACATCAACCTCGGATATCTTTTCTAGTCAATCCGCTGTCATCCGATGTGCAAGTTGAGGAACATATTGATCCCGGCATTCCTTACGCTGCTGTTCATATTCTACATCAGCGGAGTAAGCCTGTTTCCTCATACCCACATTGTCGATGGCGCAACCATCGTCCACTCCCATCCGAATCCTGATGCGGAGCACTCTGACGGGGACAGTTATGTGACAATCCAGCTGCTCTCCCATTTCCAGGCCTGCGGAGCGGGCGAGGCCCCGCATCTTCCAGTCGTCCTGGAATTCGATCTCCCGGAGCCTTGCGGACTCGGGGACATTGATGTACCATCTGTAAAGTTCTTCAAGCAATTCGGACTGCGGGCACCTCCTGTGGCCTGACAGCGTATCTCTCCCGGTAGCGTCAATCCGTCTTCCGGGCATCTGTGCCGGTCCGGCGCAGATTATTCCGATTGTTTTTCACGACAAAGATTTTCAGATGAAACATTTACTCCTGATCATATTGGGGGCGTTATGCTCCGTGCCGTCAGTTACGGCAAAAGACAGAAT
>SFPH01000073.1 GCA_004552115.1 Bacteroidales bacterium | reverse complement strand
CAAGAGGATGCCGCCAGCCGGAGACTTCCTCCGACATATTCATCAAGCCGGGCAAAGTCTGGCCGTCCGACCACAAGGGTGTCATTGCCGACTTCAAATTCAAGGCCGGTCCGGGACCCGGAAATTTCGGGCTCGCCGAAATATGGTCCGACGGGATGGTTATACAACGTGACACCCGCATTCTCGTGGAGGGCACAGGGAGGAAAGGAAGCAGGATCAAGGTCAAAATCGGCGGACACAGCCGCAGCACCAAGGTCGGCTCTGACGGGAAATGGTCAGTGACAATGCCACCTCTTCCTGCCGGCACAGGCTATGAAATGACCCTTACTTCGGGCAAAAAATCATTCACAATCAAGGACATAGCCGTCGGAGAAGTCTGGATGTGCAGCGGGCAGTCCAATATGGAGTTCAAGCTTGCCGGCTGCGACACAGCCTCCGAAGACCTGAAGAATGCAGACGACAGCGGACTCAGGCTCTTCAATATGCTCAGCCCACTGACAACCTACGGAGTCAAATGGACTGAGGAGCAGACCAGGGATGTGAATGCATACAGATATTACAATCCGACAAAATGGGAAAAGTCCGACAGCAAATCCGCCGCAAGATTCTCCGCCGTCGCCTGGCACTTCGGAAAAATGCTCAGAGACAGTCTCAATGTCCCTGTGGGTCTGATTTGCAATGCGGTAGGAGGCAGTACCGCAGAGTCCTGGATTCCGATGGATGACATCCGTGACAGCCTTCCGATCCTTGAACACGGCTGGGACACATCCTCCTTGGCTATGGAATGGGCCCGCGAAAGGGCGGCATTCAACATGACCAACTCCAGGGCCGCAGTCAAAAGGCATCCCTTCAAGCCGGCATATCTTTTCGACGTGGGCATCAGGCCACACCGCCATTTCCCGGTAAGAGGCGCAATATGGTATCAGGGCGAGTCCAATGCCGAGAACATCCCGGCCCATGAGACAATGTTCAGGACCCTGGTCAAAAGCTGGAGGGACTGGTGGGGCAATCCGGAGATGCCATTCCTCGCTGTCCAGCTCTCAAGCATTGAAAGACCGACCTGGCCCGAGTTCAGAGACAGCCAGAGAAGGCTCGCCGACAGTATAGAGGGATGCTCCATTGCAGTATCCTCGGACCTCGGACATCCAACAGACGTGCATCCGCGCGCAAAGAAGCCTGTAGGCCGTCGGCTTGCCGCAATCGCCCTCCGGGATGTTTACGGATTTGACATCCCGGGCCATAGTCCTTCCCCACTTTCAGCCACAATGAAAGACGGGAAAATCATAATCCGGTTTGACAATGCTGTCGGACTCACCACACCTGAAGGCGAATCCCTCCGCGGATTCTCGGTTCTGACAGATGACGGGGAGATGACAGATATCAGTGCCCGCATAACCGGGCTGTCCGAAGTTACCGCCGATTGCCCTCACAACAATGTCAAGGCCATCCTCTACGGATGGAAACCCTATACGGACGCCAATCTGTATGGAAACGGAGGACTGCCAGTCTCAACATTCAAGCTATATGTCAATGAACAATAAATCAGCTATCTTCCTGTTCGCCGCATTTGGACTCTGCCTTTCTGCGGGATTACAGGCAAAAGAAGAAGTAAGGCAGTACAGAACATACAATCCCTCAGGCAAGATTTACCATAAGGGGTGGATTGACCTCAATAAGAATGGCAGGAAGGACATATACGAAGACCCTTCACAGCCGATAGAGAAACGCATCGAGGACTTGCTTTCACAAATGAATGTGGAAGAAAAGACCTGCCAGATGGTCACTTTGTACGGCTACGGACGAATCCTGAAGGATGATCTTCCCGGTCCGCATTGGAAGGACGCCCTGTGGAAGGATGGCATAGGTGCCATTGACGAACATCTCAACGGCTTCCGCAACTGGAGACTCGCACCTTCAGACAACGAATATGTCTGGCCGGCGTCCAGACATGGCTGGGCCATGAATGAGGTCCAGCGGTTTTTCATTGAAGAGACAAGACTTGGGATTCCGGCCGACTTCACCAATGAAGGCATAAGAGGGATTGAAAGTCTGAAATCCACTGATTTTCCCACGCAGCTGGGACTCGGTCATACCTGGGACAGGGATCTGATCCGAAAAATAGGCGAAATCACCGGAATCGAAGCCAGGGCTCTCGGATATACAAATGTCTATTCCCCTATTCTCGACGTGGCGAGAGACCAGCGTTGGGGGCGATTCGAGGAATCCTACGGGGAGTCACCGTATCTTGTTGCGGAACTCGGAATACAGATGACGAGAGGTCTCCAGGAAGATGGAGGCGTAGCGTCCACGGCCAAGCACTTCCTCGCATACAGCGCCAACAAGGGAGCACGCGAGGGCCTTGCCCGTACCGACCCTCAGATTTCCCCGCGGGAACTGGAGATGGTGCACGCCTACCCCTTCGCAAGGGTTATCAGGGAAGCTGGTCTTATGGGAATAATGTGCTGCTACAATGATTACGACGGCATACCTGTGGAAGGCAGCCATTACTGGCTCACGGAAAGACTGAGGAACGATATGGGATTCGACGGATATGTGGTTTCCGACAGTGATGCCGTGGAATATCTCCACTCAAAGCATCACGTATCCTCCGACATGAAGGAATCTGTCCGGCAGAGCGTGGAGGCAGGCCTCAATGTCAGATGCACCTTCAGGTCTCCGGACTCCTATGTTCTCCCATTGAGAGAGCTTGTCAACGAGGGAACTATATCAATGGAGACATTGGACAGCAGAGTAAGGGATATCCTGCGGGTCAAGTTCCGTCTTGGCCTGTTCGATGAGCCATACATAATGAACCTGGAAGACTGCGACAGGATTGTGGGAAATGCCGGGCATCAGGAAATTGCGCTCAGAGCATCACGAGAGTCCATTGTAATGCTGAAGAACGAGGGGCTCCTGCCGCTTGACAGGAAGAAAATCCGGTCCATTGCCGTATGCGGTCCGAATGCCGATGAGGAATCATACGCCCTTACACATTATGGCCCTCTTGGAGCCGAGGTGACAACCGTAGTTGAAGGACTGCGGGACATCAGCGGAGCTGAGATCCTGTATTCCAAAGGTTGTGAGCTCGTGGACAAGCATTGGCCTGAATCGGAAATATTCGATTTTCCCATGGAGGAAGATGAAAGGGAGATGATTGAAGAGGCTGTGAGAAATGCCGAGAAGGCCGACGTTGCCGTAGTTGTTCTCGGAGGAGGCATAAGGACCTGCGGAGAAAACAAGTCAAGGACCAGCCTCGATCTTCCCGGAAGACAGGAGGAACTGCTGAAAGCCATTTATGCTACAGGAAAACCGGTCATCCTCATTCTCATCAACGGAAGACCTCTTTCCATCAACTGGGCAGACAAATATGTACCGTCAATCCTTGAAGCCTGGTATCCGGGCTCATACGGCGGACAGGCACTCGCTGAAATCATATTCGGAGACTGCAACCCTTCTGGAAAACTCTCCTGCACTTTTCCGCGGACAGTGGGACAGATTCCTTTCAACTTCCCCTGCAAACCTAATTCACAAATCGGAGGTGACACGAAACCGGGACCTGAAGGTGCCCAGAGCCGCATCAATACAGCTTTGTACAATTTCGGGCACGGACTGAGTTTCACGACCTATGAGTATTCCGATTTGAGAATCACCCCGGAAGTGATCACATCACCGGAACAGAAAGTAACCGTCAGCCTGACAGTCAGGAACACAGGGGAAATGGCGGGAGATGAAATCGTACAGCTGTACATAAGGGATGTCCTCAGTTCAGTCACCACATACGAGAAAAAGCTGGCAGGATTCGAAAGAATCCACCTTGAGCGGGGAGAGAGCCGGAGAGTGGAATTTGTCATCAGACAAGATTCCCTGGAATTGCTGGACAAGGATTTCAACAATGTAGTGGAGCCCGGTGATTTCAGGATTATGGCCGGAGCTGCCTCAGACGACATCAGACTTTCAGGAACATTGAAATGCATATCAGAATGAAAAGATTATTTATTGCACTCGCTGCTATCCTGATCTCCGCAAACTGCATATCGGCGGAGACCCTCCACATCCGCACCGGGAACACTTCCCTGGTACTTTCAGTGAAGAAAGGCGGCAATGCGGACTATCTCTATTACGGTGACAGAATCTCCGATGCCGACGCCACATCGCTTCCCGGCTCAGGCGTCAGATACATCAATGCCTGCCCGGTATTCGGAATGAATGGAGAATATGAGCCGCTCATCAGCGCCACCCAGCCGGACGGAAACATGACACTGGATGTCAAAGTCGAGTCCTGGGAATGCCCGGACGGCGAGAATGCAGTAATCCTGCTCAAGGACAGAGTCTATCCTTTCTACATTGAACTGCATTTCAGGTCACGGCCTGAATGCGATATAATAGAGACCTGGACCGAGATTCACCACGAAGCCAGAAAGGAGGTGACATTGAACCGTTTCGGTTCCGCAGTCCTTCCTATAAGGAGAGGAAATGTCTGGGTATCACATCTTTACGGCAGCTGGGCCAATGAAGCCAGACTCGTTGAGGAAAAGCTTGAGCCGGGCCAGCTTGTGATTCAGAACAGGGACGGAGTCCGCAACTCGGTGAGATCCCACGCTGAGGTGATGATCTCCCTTGACGGGAAAGCCAGGGAGAACAGCGGCAGGGTCATCGGGGCAGCCCTCTGCTACGGGGGAAACTACAAGCTCCTCTTCGAGACCGACAACTCAGACTTCCACAGGATGATTGCAGGTATCAATGAGCAGAACTCCGAATACCATCTCCGCAAGGGAGAACGCTTTGTAACCCCATTCCTTGCCCTCACCTACAGCAAGGAGGGCCTCGGCGGGGCAAGCCGCAGCTTCCACAGATGGGGCCGCGACTATATGCTCTTCCACGGGGACAGGGAGCGCAAAGTCCTGCTGAACAGCTGGGAAGGAGTGTACTTCAATATCAATGAGGAAGGAATGCACAATATGATGTCCGACATTGCCTCAATGGGCGGAGAGCTCTTCGTCATGGATGACGGATGGTTCGGGGAAAAATACCCGAGAGTGAATGACAAGGCCGGACTTGGAGACTGGATGGTGGACAGGAGGAAATTGCCTGACGGAGTAAAGGGACTGGTGAGCGCCGCAGCCGACCGGGGCATACGCTTCGGCATCTGGATTGAGCCGGAAATGCTCAACACAACCAGCGAACTGTACGAGAAGCATCCGGACTGGGTCCTCAACGCCCCGGGAAGAGAGCCAGTCAAAGGACGCGGAGGCACACAGATGGTGCTTGACCTCTGCAATCCTGAGGTACAGGACTTCGCTTTCAAGGTGATTGATGACATAATGCAGGAGAATCCTGAAATTGACTATATCAAATGGGATGCGAACATGTCCCTGCTCAGCTTCGGCTCACCTTATCTTCCGGCAGACCGCCAGAGCCACATTTACATTGAATATCACAGGGGGCTTGAGAATGTGTGCAGAAGGATGAGGGAGAAATATCCTGACCTCACAGTCCAGCTCTGTTCAAGCGGAGGCGCAAGGGCGAATTACGGACTCCTGCGCTACTTCGACGAATTCTGGGTAAGCGACAATACCGATGCCCTCCAGAGGGTCTACATGCAGTGGGGGACCTCCTATT
>SFPH01000072.1 GCA_004552115.1 Bacteroidales bacterium | reverse complement strand
TCTGTCTGAATGCGAGACGGCCGATACGTCCGAAACCATTGATTGCAACTTTAACTGACATAATAAATTTTCCTCCTAAAAAGAAATTTTAAAATCTTGGCGGCGGTTTTGCGTTTCCGCTGCCGCATAATATTATTTTACTCTATTTTTTTGATTTTGGCAATACCTTTTGATAAAAAAATAACATTTATTGCAGAAGATTTTTCATTTACAAAAGCATTATGCCCGTAAAAATGACAGAAATGTGATAAAATGCGGAAAAATCATAATATTTTTTAAAATCTGTGGCAAAATTACAAAAAGTATGGTATAATGTTCTCCGACAAAAACATACGGGGGAGATTTTGTGGACAACAGCTTGTTTTCCTTGCTGTGCGGCATTTACGGACGCTCGGAGCTGCCGTCAGCCGTTGCACAGGGAGAAAAAATATACAAAAACGAGGGCTTTGAGAAGCTGCTTTCGTCCTTCGGAGAAGAGGACAGACGGCGCTTTACCGAGGCTGTAACATCGTCGGAGGGTGCAGGCTGCGGCTTTTTCGGCGGCAGGGCATATTCCTTCAACGTTATAAAGGAGCAGGAGCTTTCAATTATAGAGGTCACGGGCAGCAATACTATTGAAAAGACCCTGCAGATAGACAGAAATTTTGCCTGATAATCTGACATTCAATGAAATACTATATCATAGCTGGCGAAGCTTCCGGTGACCTTCACGGCTCCAATCTGATGAAGGGCCTGTATGCCCGCGACCCGGAGGCCGATATCAGATTCTGGGGAGGCAATCTCATGAACGAGGTCTACAAGGCCAACCAGAGCGGCAATGGACTTGTCCAGGACTACAGGGACGGGGCTGTGATCGGTTTCGTACAGGTCCTTTTCAAGGCCAGGGCCTATGCCGACAGGTTCAAGCGCTGTTTCGCGGACATTATGGAATGGCAGCCGGACGTCGTGATTCTCATAGATTTTCCGGGCTTCAATTTCCGCGTTGCAGAATTTGCCCACAGGAAGGGCTTCAAGGTTTTCTACTACATTGCCCCCAAGGTCTGGGCTTCCCGGGAGAGCAGGGTAAAGAAAATCAAGGCATATGTGGACAAACTCTTCATTGTCTTCCCATTTGAAATCCCATATTTTACCGGCAAGGGCGTGGATTTCATCTACAAGGGCAATCCCCTGCTGGACGCCATCGACAATTCACCGCTGATGCATATGGACAGGGAGGAATTCCTCAGAGCCAATTCGCTCGGGGACAGGCCTTCGATAGCCCTGCTGGCAGGTTCGAGGAACGGCGAGATCTCTACGATGATGCCTACCTTCGCAGCCTTCGCCGACAAGCTCAGGGAAATCCCGCAATATGCTGATTATCAATTCCTGATAGCCGCAGCACCTACCCGTTCGGAAGAAGATTACAGAGAATGGACGAAGGGGCGCGAATCCTATATGAAGGTGATATTCAACCAGAGTTACGCCGTCATACGCCATTCGGAAGCCGCAGTCGTGAATTCCGGTACAGCGTCGCTTGAAACAGCGCTGATAGGTACTCCGCAAGTGGTTGCCTACAAGGGAATGCGGCTGAATTTCGCCATTGCGAAGCAGATTATCAGGATAAATTTCATCAGTCTCGGCAATCTCATACTCGGCCGCACCTGCTTCCGCGAGCTGATCCAGGACTTCTTCACAGCTGACAATGTCGTCAATGAGGTAAGACGCCTGATCGAGGATGCGGAATACAGGAATGCAATGCTGTCCGGATACGAAGAAATCCGCAATTCCCTCGGAGGAAGCGGAGCCTCTGAAGCTGTTGCGGATGCAATGATAGCCGAACTCAGAAAGGACTGAGTCAGGCGGATTCTCAAATATGATGCAGGTTATTTTTTGAGGATTACTAAACCCTCGGGCCGAAGATAGCCGTGCCGATCCGGACGTATGTGGGATTGTAATCCAATGCAATCCTGTAGTCGTGCGACATCCCGATTGAAAGGGAGGAGAATTCCGGCAGCTCCGGATGCTCCCTGCGCAGTCTTTCATGCAAATCCGCAATCCTCTGGAAATCAGCCCTGATGACAGCCTCGTCATCGGTATTGGTGGCCATTCCCATCAGTCCGCAGAAATTCACTCCGTCATATTCTCGGGCCCTGGACAGAATATCGTCGATTTCCTCTCCAGAGAATCCCTGCTTGGTCTCCTCGGCCCCGAGATGAAGTTCCAGGAGAATGTTCACCCTTCTCCCCTCCTTCACTCCCCAGGCATTGATTGCATCGAGCAGGTGCTCAGAGTCAACCGATTGAACCATAGACACATAAGGCAATACAAGCTTCAGCTTGTTGGTCTGGAGATGTCCGATGAAATGCCATTGGATATCCTCCGGCAATTCTTTGCACTTCGCTGCAAATTCCTGCGGACGGCTTTCTCCGAAAATGCGCTGACCTGCACTGTATGCCTCCATCACAGCCTCGGCCGGATGGAATTTGGAAACTGCCACAAGATTCACTCCTTGTGGCAGTCCGCTTTTTATTCTGTTTATTTCAGAAGCAATCGACATTATCTTTTCGCTTTCTTGTTCTGTTCCTTCAGCATCTGCTGCTGCATTTTCTGGGCCTCCTCAAGCCTCTTCTGCCATTTGCTCTTCGGCTGCGGCTTCCCTTCCGAAGCCTTGAGCCTGGCCAGAACATCCTCGGGACGCACGAAGAACTTCTTGATGATGAAGGTCTCCAGCATTGTTATGAGGTTTGAGAGCAGGTAGTAGTAGCTCAATCCGGACGAGAGGCTGTTACAGATGAAGAACATCATGATCGGCATCATATAGACGCTCATGAATCTCATCGACGCTGTGTTCGGATCATTTCCGGACATCTGGCCCTGCATTGAAATCTTCGAGTAGAAGAACATAGAGAGGGCCATGAGCAGGGCGAACAGCGAGATGTGGTCTCCGATGAGAGGAATTCTCATTCCGAAGTCAATGATCGAGTCGTATGCGCTTAGGTCGTCGGCCCACAGGAATGACTGCTGGCGCAGCTCGATAGAGGCCGGGAAGAACCTGAACATCGCCCAGAGTATAGGGAACTGGAGCAGCATCGGGAGGCAGCCTCCCATAGGGTTGATACCGGCCCGCTTGTAGATGTCCATCATCGCCTGCTGCTTCTTGAGGGCGTCCTCCTCCTTCGGATACTTCTCGTTCAGCTTGTCAATCTCCGGCTTTATGGCCTGCATCTTCGCGGAGGAAGAATACGACTTGTAGGAGAACGGAAGAACCACAATCTTTATGAACAATGTCATAAGAAGGATGATGATGCCGAAATTGGAAATGAACCTGTGCAGGAAGTTGAAGAGAGGGATGATCACGAATTTCGTGAACCAGCCCACGAGCCAGCCTCCGAGAGGGATGATCTTCTCATATTTCCGACCGTATGACTTAAGGGTCTGATAATGGTTTGGTCCAAGATAGAAGTCCTTGACCATCACCACGTTGTCGGAAATCTGGAATCCGCTTCTCATCTTCGCCCCGCAGTCCATCAAGTTACGCTGGGGATCATCTTCCGGGTGGAATTCCACAGATACCTGACCGGATGAGAACCTGCTGTCCGGGCGGACGATGGCGGAGAAGAACTGCTGCTGGAATGCGAACCACTCCAGGCTGTTCTCAATTCTCTTGGATGCATTCCTGCCGCGGCCGATCTCCTCAGGCTTCTTCTCCCCGTCGAAATAATAGTCGACCTTCGAATACTGCATCTCGTTCTTATAGCCCTTCTCCATTCTCGGAATTGTGAGGGCCCAGTCGAAATCGCAGAAAGTGGCATTCTTCGGAATTACATTGTCCATATCCTTGAATGTCAGCGTATTGGTCATCATGTAAGAACCCTCTGAAAGGGCGTATCTCTGTATGATGCTTCCGCCGCCGGCAAACTGAAGGCTGAAGGCTGCGGAACTGTCCGTCGCCTCGATGACATCGAAGTAGAAATCCTTCGTATTGATGGTCTCGCCCGCATAGATGCCGATTCCCATCTCACTGGCACCCGGACGGAAGATATAGAGGTCGGTGCTGTCGTAATTCCTGTATTCCTTTACCTTGGCAGAATAAGGCTGCGCTCCCTTCGTGGTGAAGGCCACCTCTATCTTGTCATTGGAAATGGTGACGATCCTTTCCTCACCCCCGGATGCGAGGTTGAGCAGGGAGTCCTTGTATATCGCCGCTTTTCCCTGAACCGGAGCAGCTGCACCTTCTTCGGCCGCCGAAGCCTGAAGCGAATCAGCAATGCTCTCCGCGGCCATCCCGGCCGCCCTCTCTACCGCTGCAATGGAATCAAGCTGAGCCTGATAGGCTATCTGCTTGTCGTACTGCCTCGACTGGTACCAGGTAAAACCGAAAAGAATCAGTCCGATCAGCACGAATCCTGTGATAGTATTCTTGTCCATCTTATTCCTCTGTCTCCTCTAATGTATGAATCTGGTTCTCAAGCTCTTTGAGTTCAGCCTTGGCAGCCTCGATCCTCTCCTGCATCTGCTGGATCAGCGGCTGGGAGTTCTTGGACATTGCGAAGAATCCGATATTGTTCTCGTAAGTATCGATATCCTGCTGGAGCTTGTTGTATTTTGCGATCAGCCTGTCCTTCTCGGACCTTACGGGACTGCCTCCGCGGGAAGCCTGGCGTCCTCCCCTTGCGGATGCGCCGAACCTGGCCTTCATGGCCTCATTGTAGGCAGCCTGGATCTTGTCCTTCTCCTTGAAAGGCACGAAACCGATGGCCTGCCATCTCTCGGCGAATGCCTTGCGGGCCTCGGCCTCAGGCAGTTCCTCAGAAGGAACGTATGCCTTGATTTCCTCAATGAGAGCCTTCTTGGCCTTCAGGTTAGCCGAATAGCTGTTCTCGGCTGAATGCTTGTCTCTCTCTGCAAAGAATGCGTCGCAGGCGGCCCTGAAACGCTTCCAGAGCATTTCGGACTTCTTGCGGGGCACAGCGCCGATTTCCTTCCACTGGTTCTGGAGATTGATCAGCCTGTCTGCGGTCTTCTTCCATTCCGTGCTGTCCTTCAGGCTCTCTGCCTCCTCGATGATGGCCATCTTCTTCTCCAGGTTGGAGTTCATGCTGTCCTTGAACTGCACATAGAACTCGCGCTTGCGGGCAAAGAACTTGTCGCAGGCGGCGCGGAAGCGGTCATAAATCTTCTGGTTCTCCTTCTTGGATGCGAACCCTATGGTCTTCCACTCCTTCTGAATCTCCTCAATGGCCTTTGAAAGCGCATTCCATTCATTCGAACCGGAAATGTCCTCCTTGTCAGCTATCGCCTCGACCTTTTCGCAGAGTGCGGACTTTGCAGCGAGATTCTCTACCTGCTTCTCCTTCTGAGCTTCGAAATAGGCCTGGTATTTCTTGTTGATGACATATGTGGCAGCCTTGAACCTGTCCCATATCATGTCCCTGTATTCCTTGGCCACAGGGCCGAACTCCTTCCACTGCTCATGGAGTTTCTGGAGCTCCTTGAAAGCGTCCACGATATCCTCATTTTCGGAAAGTCTCTCCGCCATCTGGCAGAACTCCTCCTGGCAGAACTCCTCCTTGGCTTCGAGGTTCTTCTTGAAGTCAAGGTCGCGCAGATCCCTGTTTATCTGGACTTTATCATAGAATTTCTCTACATAGAACTGATAGGTGTCATTCAGATTCCTGAAACTCTGTACAGGAACCGGCCCTACAGCACGCCATCTCGCCTGCAGTTCACGGAATGCCGGGAAGGCTGTCCCGAGATCCTCCTGGTTCTCCACAAGGGCCTTCAGATCGTCAATCACGGCCTGCTTCCTGACCAGATTCTCCTCCCTCTCTGCCTCCTGCCTGCGGTTGAACTCCGCACGCTCCTTCTTGTATCTGGCATAGACGGCCTTGAAGCCGTTCTCAAGTGCCGTAAACGGATTCAACGGCGCAGAATCGCCGCTCTCCTGCTCTCCACTCTCAACGTCATCAGGAACTACCGTCTCGTCTGCGGGCTCTCCGTTCTCCTCAGCCACTGCCGCTTCACCCTCCTCGACTCCCAAGGTTGCAGAACGCTCCTTGGACAGCCGCTTGTAAAATGCGGCCTTGATAGCATCCGCTTCCTTAGATCTCTTCATCCTGTCTTCGCTTGCGGCGAGTTCCTCAAAAAGCTGCGAAAGCTCGGCAAGTGACATTTCTGAATAATTCGGCATTTCCGCCTCCGCCTCTACGACGACAGGACTTTCAAGTACATCTGGCGCAGTTTGTACGCCAGGATTCAATTCTTCATTCATAATGAGAAACAATTATATATTTACAGATTACAAATATAACTAAAAATAGTAAAACAAAGACATTTGTGCGGATTTTTACGCTGTCGTCAGCCATAATCACCATCAAACAGCAAGGGCTGACATCGCGCCAGCCCTTGTTGTTGTCTTATTAGTCGAGTGTTACCTAAAATCAGGTTTTATCAGTTGGTTATGTGCCCTATGGGCTGATCGATTTAAAAATTCTTTAACGTTTTATCTTTTGCGAATGCAAATATACGGCAAATATTTCAATCTGCAAATTTTTCATTAAAAAGTTTTAAGATTTTGTAAAGAAGCCTCTTATTCCCCGTCCAGAAGATGCGGACGCAGCCTTCTGGTACGCTCCAGAGCCTGCTGCATCTGCCATTCCTGAATCAGCCTCGGATTTCCGCTGAGCAGGACATCCGGCACCTTCCATCCGTTGAACTCCGCCGGCCGGGTATATACGGGAGGCGACACAAGCCCGTCCTGGAAACTGTCGCTGAGGGCCGATGTCTCGTCTGTCAATGCACCGGGAATGAGTCTCACGATGGAATCCGCAAGCAATGCGGCCGGAATCTCTCCCCCGCTGACCACATAGTCTCCGACTGAGATCTCCCTGGTTATCAGATGCTCCCTGATACGCTCATCAATGCCCTTGTAATGGCCGCAGAGAATGATGATGTTCTCCTTGAGAGACAGTTCATTGGAAATGCCCTGGGTGAGCTGTTCCCCGTCCGGAGACATATAGATGATCTCATCATAATGCCTCTCGGCCGTAAGTTCATTTATCATCCTGAACACAGGCTCGACCATCATCACCATACCGGCATCGCCGCCATAGCAGTAGTCGTCCACCGTCTGGCGCGGCCCGATTCCGTGCTTGCGGATATTGTGGACGTGAATGTCGACCAGGCCCTTCTTAATGGCCCGGCCGACTATCGAATAACTCAAAGGCGAGTCCAGGAGCTCCGGGACTACCGACAGTATGTCAATTCTCATTGTCGCTTAACAGATAAACATCCAACTAAACTTTTTCTCCTGGTCCCGGAGGTGTGTAAATGTCATCATAATTACTGAACGGCCACTCCTTCATTGGCTTGAGGGTACGCTGAATACCTGCCATATTCACTTTAAGTTTATCTCCATCACGCACAGGATCAGTGAAATATGAATAATAGTAGTTCCAACCATTCATATTTAAAGGGACGGCCATCTCTTCACCGGACTCAGGTCCTTCAATGAGATTGAAGAGACTCAGCATATAATATTTCATCGCATCATGAATCTGCTCTACCTTACAAGGATATTCGTTATTGTCCTTGTCCACATATACGCCATGAGAGCCCCTCTCCAGAAACCCGTATTTCTCCACATTCAGATATATCTTGTCATAGCTGTCCTCAGACTCCCAGCTGCCGGTAAAGACCGTGGTGAGGCCGAAGTCACCCCATTCCTCCGCCTTTATGTAGGTACAAGCTGTGCCTGCATCTCCAAAAGCAAGATTGAGCCGGTTCTGCTCATCCAGCTGATATTTTACAGACACTTTCTTTTCAGGTGTCACATCATCAATGGTGAATTCGAAGCTGTTGTCATCTTCCTTGACAGTGAGTTTTACGGTATAATCGTAAAGGAATTCGGTATTATTCAGATCAACATAAAGCACCTCACCGGTTCCGTCCTCATTAATCCTGAACTGATGGATATAAAGACCGGAGAGGCCAGAAATGGCATCCGGGTCAATTGTCCATATCCCAGTCATTGAAACATCCACTTTGGCAGGCTCATCCCCATTCTCATTGCCATTGTTTTTCTGACAGGAGATCATGGCGGCAATGAGTGCGGTACAGGCTGCCGCCATCCAGATAAATAGTTTCTTTTTCATATTACATTTTATTAAGTTCATTTGACAAATATAGACAATAAATGCAAAAAATCAATAGGATATAAAACAATACGGCCGCCAAGTACCTTGGTGACCGCACGAAAGCATCATTTCAATCAGAATCTATAGGAAGCCCTTATCATGAAGTTTGCAGGAGCCTGAGGGAATACGCCCACGCCGTCCACAATAGAGCCGTCGCTCTCCATCATGTTCTTCCAGCACCATCCGTCAGCGATGTACATATTGTTCAGCAGATTATTGACATAGGCACCGAGTCCGAGTTTTCCATGGCGGAGGCTGAACTCGTGGGTAAGGGAAAGATTCATTACATAATAGCCCGGAATACTGCGGCTGTCTGTGGCTGTATTGTCGAGGAACTGCTTTCCGACATACTTTCCATTCAGGGTCAAAGCGGTGGTTTTCAACGAGTTGCTGCAGACAGTCCGGAATGGGTTGAAGGTAAGCTGGACAAATCCGACCACCGAAGGTGACATAAGCATTCTCGTGGTTCCGTACTCGACAGCCTTCTGGCCCTTTTCATTCCAGTCCTCATCGATTACCGTATAGTACTCGACATAGTTCTTGATTCGGTTCAGGCTCAATGTGGCATTGGCATCAAGCCTTACCCACGGAGCGGCCTGCCAGGCCACAGCCAGTTCAGCGCCCCTCCTGTATGCCCTGCCGACATTCTCCTTGATGGCATATCCCACATCGGAAAGACGGCCGGTTTCGAGAAGCATGTCGAAGTATTCCATGAAATAAAGATTGGCGCTTGCCGTAACCTTCTCCGAGGCGAACTCGTAGCCGATCTCGACATCGACCATCTTCTCCGGCTTCAGATCCGGCCTGGACCCGCCCAGATTGTTGGTGATGATGACTTCCTTGATATCGCTCCTGCCAGGTTCGCGATTGCCCAGGGCAGCGCTCACATAAGCCTTGTGATAATCCTTGCGGAAAGTAAGGCCGGCCCTCGGGTTGAAGAAATTCCAGCTGGTCCTGTAGCCGATATCCAGATCGTCCTCATCGTCGATACCGGACATCTTCAGGGAAACTCCCCTGTACTGCAGGTCGAGATAGGCCGTGAGCCAGGAAAGCGGAGAATATTCGGCTCTTGCGAACAAATTGGCCTCCCGCTTTATGCTCCTGCTGTAGTACCACTCGTTCTCAGCGCTGACAGGATATCTGCCGTCATAGTCGTATTCGTCGCCAAGTATCTCATTCCAGAGCACTTCACCATAATGGTTGCCGTTGTACTGGGA
>SFPH01000071.1 GCA_004552115.1 Bacteroidales bacterium | reverse complement strand
TCCTCAGCTACAAGGTAGTCGAGGGCACACCTTACAACACTATCAAGATTGCTCTGAAGTATCATCCTCAGACCAAGGTTGCCGCCATCAAGAAGATTGAGCGCATCTCAAAGCCGGGTCTCAGGAAGTATACTGACGTGAAGGACATGCCAAGGGTTCTCAACGGACTCGGAATCGCAATCCTCTCCACATCGAAGGGCATCATCACCGACAAGGAGGCCAAGCAGCTCAATGTAGGCGGTGAGGTTGTATGCTATGTTTATTAATCAATTAAAGAAACTGATAAATGTCAAGAATTGGTAAATTACCTGTAAGCCTTCCGGACAAGGTGGACGTTCAGATCCTCCCTGGCAACGTTGTGAAGGTTAAAGGCCCTCTCGGAGAGCTTTCACAGAAAGTGGATCCGGATATCACCGTGACGGTGGAGGGAAAAGAAGTAAGATTCACCCGTCCTACAGATCAGCCGAGACACCGCTCCATGCACGGTCTCTACCGTGCCCTCGTTCACAATATGGTAGTGGGCGTGTCAGAAGGTTATGAAAAGAGACAGGAATTGGTCGGTGTGGGATACCGTGTTGACGTCAAGGGCCAGCTCCTTACTTTCGCTCTCGGTTATTCACATGACATCCAGTTGCTTCTGCCTGCAGAAATCAAGGCCGAGGCCGCTGCCGTGAAGAAAGGTGAGAACCCTGTACTGATCCTCAGAAGCTACGACAAGCAGCTTCTCGGTCAGGTCGCTGCCAAGATCCGTTCATTCCGCAAGCCTGAACCATACAAGGGCAAGGGTATCAAGTTCGTAGGTGAGCAGCTCCGCCGCAAGGCCGGAAAGACTGCTTCCGCAAAATAAATCTAGGAGGATAGAATTATGGCATTGACAAAAATAGAAAGAAGGAAAAGGATTCACTACCGCATCCGCAAGCATGTCAGCGGAACGGCAGAGAGGCCTAGGCTCGTTGTCTTCAGAAGCAACAAGCAGATCTACGCACAGGTCGTTAACGACGCTGCCGGCGAAATGGGTTGCGTAACCCTCGTTGCCGCCGCTTCCAACGACAAGGCTCTCGCAGCCGAGTGCAAGGGCAAGAGCGGAATAGAGGCTGCAGCCATCGTAGGCAAGGCTATCGCTGCCCGCGCCATCGAGAAAGGCATCAATGAGGTTGCTTTCGACCGTGGAGGATATCTCTATCACGGCAGAGTTCAAAGTTTGGCTGACGCTGCCCGCGAAGGCGGTCTTAAATTCTAATCGGGACTATGGCAAATACAAATGTTAAAAGAGTAAAGACATCTGATCTTGAGCTTAAAGACAGACTCGTCTCAATACAGAGGGTAACCAAGGTTACCAAGGGTGGACGCCATTTCCGTTTCGCAGCCATCGTTGTTGTCGGAGATGAGAATGGTATCGTAGGATACGGTCTCGGCAAGGCCAATGAGGTTACCGTAGCTATTCAGAAGGGTATTGAGGATGCAAAGAAGAATCTCGTCAAGATTCCTGTAATCAACAAGACCATTCCTCACGAGCAGGTAGCAAGATTCGGCGGTGCTGAAGTGTTCATGAAGCCGGCCGCTCCAGGTACCGGTGTAAAGGCAGGCGGTGCCATGCGTGCAGTGTTCGAGTCTGTAGGCATCCAGAACGTTCTCGCCAAGTCAAAGGGCTCTTCCAACCCTCACAACCTTGTGAAGGCTACAGTTGCCGCATTGACCGAGCTCAGGGATGCATATACGGTAGCCGGACTTCGCGGAGTACCTATGAGTAAAGTATTTAACGGATAGGAGGAAACGAAATGGCTACATACAAAATCACTCAGGTTGTCAGCAAGAACGGTGCTACCAAGAGACAGATTGCAAATCTCAGGTCACTCGGCATCCGCAGGATGCACCAGACTGTAGAGGTTGAGGCAAACCCTGTCAACAAGGGTATGATCGCCAAAGTGCAGCACCTTGTAAAAGTTGAAGAAATCTAATCGGAGGAATTACAGATGAATTTGCACAATTTGAAACCTGCACCAGGTGCAACACACAATACCAAGAGATTAGGCCGTGGCCAGGGTTCCGGCAAGGGTGGCACTTCCACCCGCGGTACCAAGGGAGCTCAGGCACGTGCCGGCTACGAGCACAAGGTAGGATTCGAGGGCGGTCAGATGCCTATCCAGAGGCGTCTTCCGAAGTTCGGATTCAACAACCCGAACAGGGTTGAGTACAAGGCCGTGAACCTTGATCAGATTCAGGCTTTGGCTGAGTCGCTCGGAGCAGACGTCATCACTGTAGAGAATATCAAGGCTGCCGGCTTTGCAGGCCACAGGGAGCTCGTGAAGGTTCTCGGAAACGGTGAGATCAGCGCAAAGGTCGAGGTCGTTGCAGACGCTTTCTCCAAGACTGCCGTCGCAAAGATCGAGGCTGCCGGTGGAAAAGCAACTAAGACCGAGAAATAATGAAGAAATTTATTGAGACAATCAAGAACATCTTCAAGATAGAGGAGTTACGCAAGAGAATCGTTTATACGCTTCTCTTGATACTCGTCTATCGAATAGGATGTTTCATCGTGCTTCCGGGCATTGACGCAACCATGCTCGCCAGCCTTCAGAGCAAGACTCAGGAAGGTCTCGTAGGCCTCCTGAACATGTTCTCCGGCGGTGCGTTCGGCAATGCGTCAATCTTCGCTCTCGGAGTGATGCCTTACATCTCGGCATCCATCGTCATCCAGCTTCTCGGAATGTTCGTTCCTTATTTCAGGAAGCTTCAGATGGAAGGCGAGAGCGGACGCAGGAAGATGAATCAGATTACCAGGTATCTTACCATCCTGATTCTCGCTATCCAGTGTCCTGCGTATCTCACGGCTATCCACGCCCAGATTCCTGGCGCCGCATTCGTGGCCGTCACACAGCTCGGATGGTCCAACTTCACCTTCAATCTCGTATCCACGCTCATCCTGCTTTCAGGCTCGATGTTCGTGATGTGGCTCGGTGAAAGAATCACGGACCGCGGTATCGGAAACGGAATTTCCCTCCTTATCATGATCGGTATCGTTGCCCGTCTTCCTTACGCACTCGTTGCCGAGATCGGAGAGAAGTTCACCACCACAAACGGTGGTCCGCTCCTCCTCATCGTCGAGTTGGTTGTTCTCTTCCTCGTGTTCGTGGCTGCCATCGCCATCGTCCAGGCTGTCAGGAGAATTCCTGTTCAGTATGCCAAGAGGGTGGTTGGCAACAAGCAGTACGGCGGAGTGCGCAACTATCTCCCGCTGAAGATCAATGCTGCCGGCGTGATGCCTATCATCTTCGCACAGGCTCTCATGCTTTTCCCTATCCTGTTCTCGAAATGGGATGCTACCAGGGGAATAGCAGCAGCCCTGAGCAACTATACCGGCTTCTGGTATAACCTTATTTTCGGATTCCTCGTCGTGATCTTCACATATTTCTACACAGCCGTCACCGTTCAGCCGAACATGATGGCCGAGCAGATGAAGCAGAACGGCGGTTTCATACCTGGCGTGAAGCCTGGAAAGAAGACTGCGGAGTACATTGACGACATCATGGACAAAGTCACTCTGCCCGGTTCCATTTTCCTCGCCCTTATCGCCATTATGCCGGCATTCGCGATGCTTCTGGGTGTCAACAACCAGTTCGCAAGCTTCTACGGAGGTACTTCCCTCCTGATCCTTGTGGGCGTGATTCTCGACACTCTTCAGCAGATTGAAGGACATCTGCTGATGCGTCACTATGACGGATTGATGAAGACAGGTCGTCTGAGTGGACGTTCCGGAATGTAATTCCTGATAGGAGATAAAGGAAGATGCTTAAGCCAAAGACAGAAGAGGAAATCGAGTTACTTCGAGAGAACGGAATACTGGTGTCCAAGACACTGGCCGAAGTCGGCAAGGCCGTTGCCCCAGGTGTGACAACTAAAGAGTTGAATAGGGTGGCGGAGACTTTCATCCGTGACAACGGAGCGATTCCAAGCTTCTTGGGTTTTGAAGGATTTCCGGCAGCAATATGCGCCTCTGTGAATGACGTAGTCGTGCACGGATTCCCGTCCGACTACGTCCTCAAGGAGGGAGACATAGTCTCCTGTGACATAGGAACCTTGTACAAAGGTTACAATGGCGACTCCTGCTACACCTTCCCGGTCGGGGAGATAGATGCGGAGACCAGAAAGCTCCTTGATGTCACGAAGGCTTCCCTCTACAAGGGCATAGAGCAGGCCGTGGATGGAAACAGAACCGGCGATATCGGATACGCGGTGCAATCGTACGCTGAGTCATTCGGGTTTTCCGTAGTGAGGGAGCTCGAGGGCCACGGAATCGGAAAGGGGATGCACGAGGAACCCGGAGTCCCGAATTACGGGAGAAGGGGCCACGGAACCCGTCTGGTGAGTGGAATGACAATTTGTATTGAGCCGATGATCAATGCTGGCACCAAGGCTGTGTACCTTGCTAAAAATGCAGGACCACAGGAACGCGGCGCATTACGAGCTTTCGGTTGTTATCCGAAAAGGCAAGGCTGAACTGCTTTCAACCTTTGACTTCATCGAGAATGACAGCAATATTAAATTTTAAAGAGGTATTTCAGATGTCTAAGCAAACAGCAATTGAGCAGGACGGGACGATAGTCGAGACTCTCCCTAACGCCATGTTCAAGGTAGAACTGGAGAACGGGCACGTGATTCTTGCCCACATTTCAGGCAAGATGCGTCAGAATTTCATCCATATCCTGCTTGGTGACAAGGTTAGAGTTGAAATGTCGCCTTATGATTTAACAAAAGGAAGGATTTCATTCAGATACAAATAAAATTTTTCGCGATATGAAAGTAAAAACATCCATTAAGAAGCGCAGCGAGGATTGCAAGATCGTGAGACGTAAAGGTCGCCTTTATGTCATCTGCAAGAAGAACCCTAAGTTCAAGATGCGCCAGGGATAATATTCAGTTGTGTAACAAAATAAAGTAAAGATTATATGGCAAGAATAGCCGGTGTTGATTTACCGAACAACAAGAGAGGAGAGATAGGTCTTACCTATATCTTCGGTATCGGGCGCTCTTCCGCAAGAAAGATTCTCACGGACTGCGGCATTGACTTTGACACTAAGGTCAGTGAGTGGGACGATGACCAGATCGCCAAGATCCGTACCGTCATCGCCAACGAGTACAAGATTGAGGGTGAGCTCCGTTCATCCGTCAATATGAACATCAAGCGTCTCATGGACATTGGTTGCTACAGGGGCATCCGTCATCGTATCGGTCTTCCTGTACGCGGCCAGAGCACCAAGAACAACGCCCGTACGAGAAAGGGCAAGAAGAAGACAGTTGCGAACAAGAAGAAGGCAACCAAATAAACCCTGATGAATTATGGCAAAGAAAACAACAACAGCAAAGAAGAGAGTCGTAAAGGTTGAAGCGACCGGTGAAGCTCATATTTCATCAACCTTCAACAACGTCATCGTTGCTCTCACCAACAACATTGGCCAGGTTATCAGCTGGTCATCTGCGGGAAAGAGCGGGTTCAGAGGCTCCAAGAAGAATACTCCGTATGCTGCCCAGGTAGCTGCAGAGGATGCTGCAAAGACTGCTTTCGACGCAGGTCTCCGCAAAGTGAAGGTCTATGTCAAGGGCCCTGGCGCAGGACGTGAGTCCGCGATCAGAACCATCGCCAATTCCGGTATCGAGGTAACCGAGATCATCGACGTTACTCCAATGCCGCACAATGGCTGCAGACCTAAAGGCCGTCGTAAAGTTTAATTTAACATTTAATGATTTATTACTATGGCAAGATATACTGGACCAAGTACTAAAATCGCCCGCAAATTCGGCGAGCCGATCTTTGGAGCGGATAGATATTTCGAGAAGAGAAATTTCCCTCCAGGACAGCACGGAGCAGCCAGGAAGCGTGCAAGGAAGGCTACCGATTACGGTAACCAGCTCAAGGAGAAGCAGAAGGTAAAATATATGTACGGACTTCTCGAGAGACAGTTCCGCAACACTTACGAGAAAGCCTGCCGCATGCAGGGCCAGAAGGGTGAGAACCTCCTCTTCCTTCTCGAGTCCAGGCTCGACAACCTCGTTTACCGTCTCGGCATCGCCCCTACAAGGGCAGCCGCAAGACAGCTCGTGCTTCACTGCCACATTACCCTCAACGGTGCCGTGTGCAACATTCCTTCCGCACAGGTGAAGGCCGGTGACCTGATTGCAGTCCGTGAAAGGTCAAGAAGCCTTGAGGTCATTCAGGACAGCGTTGCTTCCGCAAAGAAGTACTCCTGGCTTGAGTTCGACGCCAAGACTCTCACAGGCAAATACCTCAATGTTCCTGCCAGGGAGGAAATCCCTGAGAGCATCAACGAGCAGCTCATCGTCGACCTCTACTCCAAATAATAACACCTAACAAGAAACAATATGGCAATCTTAGCATTTCAGAAACCGGATAAGGTCATAATGCTCGAAGGATCGGACACCGTCGGCCGTTTCGAGTTCAGGCCACTTGAGCCTGGCTATGGACAGACCATCGGAAACGCCCTCCGCCGCATTCTGCTCTCTTCTCTGGAAGGTTTTGCTATCAGCTCGATAAAGATTTCCGGCGTGGACCAGGAGTTCGCGACCATTCCGGGAGTCATCGAGGGAATGCAGGACATCATTCTGAATCTCAAGCAAGTGAGGTTCAAGAGGATGGTGGACACTGTGGATTCCGAGGTGGCAAACATCACAGTTAGCGGTAAGCAGGAGTTTACCGCAGAGGATATCACGAAAGGATTGTCTTCTTTCAAGGTGCTTAATCCGGAGCTGCACATCTGCTCGCTCGAGCCTTCCGTAAAGCTCGAGATGTCGATCACCATCACCAAGGGCCGCGGTTTCGTGCCGGCTGAGGAGGAGAGAGATGAGAACACGCCGATCGGCACAATTCCGGTCGATGCGATCTACACTCCTATCAGGAAGGTCAACTGGACAGTGGAGAACTGGCGAGTTGAGCAGAAGACTGACTACGAGAAGCTCAATCTGGAGATTGTTACTGACGGGTCCATAACCCCGAACGTGGCTCTCCAGGATGCTGCGAACATCCTTATCTATCACTTCAAGCTCTTTACGGACGACAAGAAGCTGTCCCTCGAGAGCACGGTGAAACCTGACTCCAAGGAGCTTGACGAAGAGTCGCTCCGCATGAGGCATCTTCTTCTCAACAAGCTTTCCGACCTCGGTCTTTCCGTAAGGGCATACAACTGCCTCAAGGCCGCCGAGATCGACACTCTCGCAGACCTTGTGTCCTATTCCCGCCTCGAACTCATGAAGTTCCGCAACTTCGGACGCAAGTCTCTCAACGAGATTGACCAGATGCTTGACAAGATGAAGCTCACATTCGGTATGGATGTCACCAAGTACAATATTGAACCTAAGAAAAAGAATAACGTTTAATTATGAGGCATAATAAAGCAATCAATCATCTTGGTCGCAAGAGCTCTCACCGCAAGGCCCTTCTCGCCAACATGGCTTGTTCATTGATCCTCCACAAGAGAATCAACACGACCGTTGCCAAGGCCAAGGCCCTCAAGACATACGTTGAGCCTCTCATCACCAAGTCAAAGGATGACTCCACACACTCCCGTCGTGTAGTCTTCAGTTATCTCAAGAACAAATATGCAGTCGCTGAGCTCTTCCGCACAGTGGCTCCCAAGATAGCTGACCGTCCAGGTGGATACCTCCGCGTGCTTCACACCGGCTTCAGGCAGGGTGACGGCGCCGAGATGGCTCTCATCGAGTTCGTTGATTTCAACGAGGCAGCTCTCGCTTCCGCTCCTCAGAAGAAGGAGGCCAAGAAGAGCACCCGCCGCAGCCGCGCCAAGAAGGCAGAGGCTCCTGTAGAGGCAGCTCCTGCAGCAGAGGCACCTGCAGCAGAGTAATTCGCCAGGGAAAGCGGTCCGGTACCGCACCGGAATATACCGTAAAAGAGATCGGGAAATGCAATTCTGCATTCTCCGTTCTCTTTTTTTTGTATTTTGTTGTAAATAATCCAAATAGTTAATATATTTGCAAACGAAACCTATCACTTTCGCATTGAAATATTGAAACGTTACTAATTTTTCGTTTAATAATCAAATTTCTATATGGATTTGCTGTTCTACATCGTGCCGGCGGCATCACTGGTCGCCCTGTTCTTCGCCTGGTATTTCTTCAGGCAGATGATGAAAGAGAGCGAGGGCAATGTTACAATGAAGGAGATTGCCCAATATGTCAGGGACGGAGCTATGGCATATCTTAGGCAGCAGTACAAGGTCGTTACCATTGTATTCGTCGTGCTTGCCGTCTTCTTCGCCATTCTCGCCTACGGATTCCATATCCAGAACCCTTGGGTTCCGTTTGCGTTCCTTACCGGCGGTTTCTTCTCGGGCCTTGCCGGCTTTGTCGGCATGAAGACAGCGACATATGCTTCAGCCAGGACCGCAAATGCGGTGACAAGAAGCCTGAATTCCGGATTGAAACTCGCCTTCCGCTCGGGAGCCGTAATGGGTCTCACGGTGGTAGGCCTGGGCCTTCTCGACATATCCATCTGGTATGTAGTGCTGAAGGCTTTCGTCAGCGATCCTGATCCGTCACAGGTACTTGTGACCATCACGACCACCATGCTTACCTTCGGAATGGGAGCCTCCACACAGGCCCTCTTCGCCAGGGTGGGCGGCGGTATCTATACCAAGGCTGCCGACGTCGGAGCCGACATCGTGGGAAAGGTGGAGGCGGATATCCCTGAGGATGACCCGAGAAACCCTGCCACCATCGCTGACAATGTGGGTGACAATGTGGGTGACGTGGCCGGAATGGGTGCTGACCTTTACGAGTCATATTGCGGCTCAATCCTTGCGACAATGGCGCTCGGAGCATCCGCATTCTTCGGTGACACGGTAGCGCAGACACGTGCGATTCTCGCCCCTATGTGCATTGCGTCAATCGGAGTGATCCTCTCGATCATCGGCATTTACGCTGTCAGGACCAAGGAAGGTGCAGGCCTTCAGGAACTTCTCGGCTCCCTCAGCCGCGGAACAAACCTCAGCGCCGGCCTCATTGCCGTGGTGGTATTCCCGATTTTCTACCTCCTCGGCTTCGCGAACTGGTGGCAGCTGTCGCTCTCGGTCATTTTCGGCCTTCTTTCGGGAGTAGTCATCGGCAAGGCCACGGAATATTACACTTCGCATTCATATAAGCCAACCCAGAAACTTGCAGAGAGTGCCAGGACCGGTTCCGCTACCGTGATCATCAGCGGAGTGGGCCTCGGAATGATCTCCACGGCGATTCCTGTAATCACCATTGCGGTCGCAATCCTGCTTTCTTATCTCTGCGCCACGGGATTTTCATTCGACCCGTCGCTTATCAGCAACGGTCTGTACGGTATCAGCATCGCTGCGGTCGGCATGCTGTCAACCCTCGGCATCACGCTCGCCACGGATGCATACGGTCCGATAGCGGACAATGCCGGAGGAAACGCCCAGATGAGCGGACTCGATCCTGAGGTACGCCAGAAGACAGATGTCCTGGATGCCCTCGGCAACACTACGGCAGCCACCGGAAAGGGCTTTGCCATCGGTTCGGCCGCATTGACCGCCCTCGCCCTCCTCGCATCCTATATCGAGGAGATCAAGATTGGCCTCTCCCACGTGGGCAGGACGACGATCGAGATAGCCGGAGAGGCTGTCGACGTCGCTCAGGCTACAATCCCTCAGATTGTGGAATATTATCAGGTCAACCTTATGAATCCGAGAGTCCTCGTGGGCGTATTCATCGGCGCAATGATGGCTTTCCTCTTCTGCGGACTCACCATGAACGCTGTCGGCCGCGCCGCCCAGAAGATGGTGACTGAGGTTCGCCGCCAGTTCCGCGAGATCAAGGGTATCCTGACCGGAGAACAGAGGCCTGACTATGCCAGATGCGTGGAAATCTCCACCCTCGGGGCACAGCATGAGATGATACTCCCGTCTGTCATTGCCATTGTGGTGCCGGTGCTTGCGGGCGTATGTCTGTCTGGGCCCTGCCGGTGTGATGGGCCTTCTCGTGGGAGGTCTGGGAGCCGGGTTCATCCTGGCGATTTTCCTCGCCAATTCGGGAGGAGCATGGGACAATGCCAAGAAATATGTGGAGGAAGGACATCTCGGAGGGAAGAATTCCGACTGCCATAAGGCAACGGTAGTGGGTGACACGGTCGGTGATCCGTTCAAGGATACATCCGGTCCGTCTCTCAACATTCTCATAAAGCTGATGAGTATGGTATCGATTGTGATGGCCGGTCTCACAGTAATGATTGGAGGATAGTAATCTTTAATATTTTGTTTTCCTTTTTTTCCGGGATAACGGCGTGAGTCGTAGTCCCGGTTTTTTTGCTGTGCTTATAGTTTGTCAAAAAAACACTTGATTTTGTTCCGAAAATTCACGATATTGCGACGTTTTGATTCATAGGGAATATAATGGGCTTGCCATTTGCGGCTTAAGAACGCTGACCTGTTGTCGAAGACATATCCGCAATGGCTATAAAATTTGATGGTATGAAAAGAATTACAATTCGTGACGTCGCCCGCGAGGCAAAGGTATCGGTGACGCTTGTTTCATTCGTCATGAATGCAAAGAGAGACAAGGACGGAAATCTTGATTGCCCGGTCAATGCGGAGACAGCGAAGCGTGTGCTTCAGGTCGCCCAGAAATTAGGTTACAGAAGAAATTTCGCCGCAGCCTCACTCAGGAGCGGCAAATCCAATTCCATAGCAGTCATTCCGAACGACATATCCAACAAATTCTTCGCAGGAGTCTCCAGATGCATCGAGGAGAGGGCGAAGAGTTACGGTTACACTGTTCTTTTCGCAAGTTCTGACGAAAATGCGGAAAGACTCTCAAGCGTGATGGACGCAGTTCTCGCACACAATATCGACGGAGTCATCGTGGCTCCATGCACGGGCGGCGACGATGCCGTGAGAAAAGCCACCGAGGCCGGTGTGCCGGTGGTCCTGCTCGACAGGGACATTGTCGATATGGAGAATGTAGGCAAGGTCCTGCTTGATGATGTGGAGGCAGGTGCGATGGCCACCAAGCTCTTCCTCGACAGGGGTTACAGAAAAATCGAGATGATTTCCTACTCTCTCGGCATTTCAAGCCTCGAGGAGCGTGAGTCCGGATACCGCAAGGCAATGATTGAGCAAGGTCTCGAGCAGGATGTCAAGGTGCATTACACTTCCTACGCCAATGCTGCCCAGGATGTGCCTGGAATCATCAGGGATGCGGTCAGCAGGGGAGTGGAAGCCATGTTCCTTCCTACATATTCCCTCTCTGCCCTCGTCCTCATGACAATGCGTGACCTCGGTCTCAGGACACCTGAGGATATGGCCGTCATCGGCTTCGACGTCAGTGATATCTACCAGCTCTACTCAACATCCGTCACCCACATTGTACAGCCTCTCAAGGAACTCGGCGAGAAGTCCGTGGACGTGCTGGTCAATATGATACAGGGAAAACCGGCTGAGAAAGCTGTTCTCAAGCCGGAAATGATCGAGGGCGATTCCACATCCGCCAAGGCATAGGTTTCCGATTTCAAGAACGGTGGGCTACATTGCAATGTGGCGGTGGCCAAATCTGTTCCTGAAATTGGATTATTGACGATTTTTTTGTAGTATTGCAGGTATGGTTCCGCACCGGCTGAATCGTACCCGCAATATACGATCATTGTCATTATTCAATATGAAAAGAGTAGCGAAAAGGCTCTTGCTGATGACGGCAATCCTTGCCCCGATGGCACTTGGTGCCCAGACAAAGAATGATCTTCCGGATTTTGAGATTACGGGAAATGTCCGCGGGGGACTGAATTCCCTGATGTATAAGGTTGACGGAACGTCTTCCGCGCCTTCTCTCGGACTCGGCGGGGGAATCGGTTTCAACTGGTTCTTCAGGCCTGCCTGGAGCTTCAGCACAGGTGTCGAGTATTCTCTTTACAACGGCTCTATCACCCTTGACCAGGTGGAGAGCGGCCAGGTGGACCATTACAACGATGGCTATTCTGCAGTCTGGCATTACAATGTCAATGATTTTACAGAGAAGCAGCGTATGGGAGCTGTCCAGGTACCGTTGATGTTCAAGTGGATGACTCCTCTCAAGGCCGTTTCTCCGCACCGCTTCTACATCGGTTTCGGAGCCAGGCTCGGCTTCAATGTCACTGGCTCATATGAGCAGAAAGCTTCCGGTCTGGAGTATCAGTACCGCGATTCGTGGTATTATTACCCGGATGGGGCGTATGATCAATTTGAAGAATTCCCTGCCTTTGAGACTGAACGTAACAGCATTAAATATGGCCTGATGAATGTGATGGGTGCACTGGAACTCGGTTTCAGATGGAAGCTGGGCAAGGGCCCTGTGGCACTTTACACGGGCGTTTATGTGGATGCGGGAGTCAATAACATTTCTCCGAAGGTCAGCTCGAATCCTCTTGTGTTCTTCCGCGGCACTGACAAGGAGTTCGTTCCCGAGATGGCGCCAAGACGCACCGGCGCGTATGATGACGCGGGTGCGATGAACACAATTTTTGATCACAGTTCCATCCTTGAAGCGCACAGCCCTCATTACGGGGAACTGTCTGAAAAAGTTCCTGGTGAATATGACGTCGAGTGGAAATCGCCGACCTCCAATTATTCGAAGAAACTCACCACTCTCAGTGCTGGAATCGTTCTGAAACTCGCGTTCGGCATCCGCAGGAAGAAACCTGTTGTCCCGACTCTTCCTGTCTTTGTTCCGGAGCCGGAACCGGAAGAGCCTCAGCTGATTGCGGAGCCTGAGACCGAGCCTGCCAAGATGGAAGTCGGAGACCTGAATATCAAGGAGATTCCGATTGAAATCAAGCGCAGTATGATGAAGCTGTCCAACTCTCTCTTCGCATTTGACAAGTTCACGCTCTCTGACGAGGTCGTTGCAGAGCTTGACAAGGTGACCGCATGGCTCATTGACAATCCTGAACTGAACATTGCGGTTGAGGGTCATACCGACAGCATTGGAAACGAGAATTACAACCAGCGTCTTTCCGAGTCCAGGGCAAAGGCCGTGATGGAGTATTTCATCGCCCACGGCGTCAATGCGGACAGGCTCAGCTGCGTCGGTTACGGCGAGTCCAGTCCGATTGCGGACAATTCCACCGAGGAAGGCCGTCAGCAGAACCGCCGCGTGGAGCTGAAGATTGTGAAATGACACGGGCTTGACGGGGTCCCGGCCCGGATCTTGGATTGATCTACGAAACTCCCTCAGGTGCAGGGAGTTTCTTTCCTTTCATTGCGAAGTAGCCGATAATCACTCCGGCGGCAACCAGCAATGACACGCCGAGAACCGGCCTGTAGAATATCCAGGCAATGCCGATAACGACGATTGACCATACCGCTCCGACAATCCAGCATACTGCGCCGACTCCGAAATTGACAATGCTGGCCAGGAATGGAAGTACCTTGAAGAGGGTCACGAGAATCTCGAACAGGCTCTTCAGACCGAATACGACGAGGAGAAAACCTGCAATTCTGAGTATCCAGGTCAGGGCGCTGTTCTTATTGTGCTCCGATGTGAACATTGAATCCATATCCACTGCTCCCATTGTCAGGGTGCAGAATTTCTTGCCGTTCTTCGCCGTGAACTCCTGCAGGTTGTCCTGATATACCTGGGCGATGAGGGATACCTGTCCCGGCCTTGTCATTGTGAAAGTCACCTTCACGTCACCGATTTCCGGAATCACCGTGCTCTTGCCGAAATAGGCGACATTGCCCTGGACATGCACAAGGTCGGTCTGGTCGAGGCTTGGGGTGTTGACCGGAAGGCGGCTCTTCAGTATCGTCATTGCACTGTTGTTCCATTCCTTCTTGAGCTCTTCAGTGAAATTCAGCTTCACGGGCTCCCTTCCGCTCATCTGCTGATAGAGGCAGGACGGCATCTTGTATGCCCCGAAACTTACATGCTCAGCATATTGTTCCTTGCTCTCGAGATTGGCAAGCGTAAAGTTCACATTCTTGTATTCCGGGTCCTTGAACTCGGCTGAAGGGACCGGTCTGCTGACCCATTCCTTGTCATAAGTATAGGTGGTGATGGTCTCCTGGCCGCCTCCAATCTTGTCCCTTGTCTCCTCGTGCTTCTTCTCCACCCACTGGTAATACTCCACCTCGCGGCTCAGCCTGATGGCCACCGCTCCGGCGCCGAAAGTCGGGTCTGTCAGCGAATCGTTGGTCTCAGCCATAGCTGTGGCGTGGATCAGCTGGCCGTCAAGTTCAGGATTGACAGTGGATACATCCTCCACGTGAATGGCCTTCTTCTGGGCCTCATTCAGCATCCTTGTCGTCTTCACCGCCCTGCCTTCATTGATCCAGAGCAGTACTGTTCCCGCAATCAGCAGAAGAATTCCTGTGCCGATGCCCTTCCCGGATTTTCCGAGACGCTGGCCGTAACTTGTAGTTGTTTTTTCCTGGTAAGCCATAATAGTTAAATGTTTCTGCAAATATAATGTTTCAGAGCATTTCCGCTTATGAATCAGGTGACGTTGATTATGAATTATGGAACAAATTGCCTTTTAACTCAGAACAAATTTGCGTAACTCTTATAAAAATAATACATTTGCGCCCGGAAAAATCAACTTTGCAAATGGGCGGACTTTTTGGAACAATAACCAGGGAGGGCGAATGCGCCCGAGACCTTTTCTACGGGACAGACTATCATTCCCACCTCGGTACCAGGCGT